>JAUWLY010000267.1 GCA_030613445.1 Candidatus Stahliibacteriota bacterium
AACTTTACAGGAAATCTCTGAGTATCGTACCAACTATGGATGCACTATGCAAACTGGGAATCATACACTCAATGCAGGGTACAGTTGATAGCGCACAATACTATCTTAATGCTGCAGTTGCTCATGATTCGACAAATCCGCAAGCTTACTATTATCTTGGTCTGCATTATGCGTATATAGAGGTCCATGATAATGCAATATATAATCTTGAACTATCGCTAAAGTACTACCCTGAACCCCAATATGCACGTAGCATCCACTATAACTTAGGAAAACTCTACATTGAAATCGGTGGTTTGGATAAAGCTAAACAACATTTGCTCGAAGCCGGGGTTACCTACAAAGATGTCCCGAAAATTCTGGAACGCATCCAATGATGCACACACATCACCAGCTTATATCTCCTCCCCACGTCTTTAATCAGAAGAAAATTTCGGTATAATATTGAAGCGCCCAATGTCTGAGGGTGATGGATTTATGCAATATGGTTCACAATTGGTTGAGAAATTAGTTGAAGCAAAAATTGTTCTTTTTTGTCATAATGATAATTGAATTATTGATGGCATAAAATGCTCTGGTTATTAGTAGTAATACTGAGTACTAGTTACAATTCATCAGAACCCAGTTTATTGCAAAATGATTTTGGATATTGGGGTGTAGCACTGATTGATTCATTCCCCGCGGCAAATAAAAATGGTATTGCTGATCCTGGCGAAACTCTAGCAATGGCAATTACGGTTAGAAATATAAGTTCTACTCCAGCATTAGGTATTTCATGTACCCTATATGTGTCAAGCCCATATATCACAATTCTTAATGAACCTTGTTATGGTGATAGTGTAATTCTACCTAACCGTACTGGTGCTTATGTTTTTGGTGCTGTGATTAGTAATTTTGCACCGTGGGGTACGCTAATCGAAATCGAATTTGGCATAGCTGATTCTGTTGGTCATCATGCTCATTTCATTTTTTCCATCCTGGTTTCTCGGCCTAATCAAATAATTGGTGAACACAATCTCGGTAGTCTTGCCTTTACTGTCTATCCATATGGTAGTTTTTATGACTTCAGATTACCTCGTGATAATCTTGGTGTCTTACCTAAAGGTTCACTATGGATAGGGAATTCAGAAAGTTTTGTTTTAGACCGTGATTATGGTCCAAACGATGATTGGCAAATAGATACCTTAAATGAGGGTTACCTGGCTTTAGGTGGTACTCAAATCTCAGATGAAGATGCTAGAGCAGTCTTTAACGACTCAGGACATCCGAATCCAAAAGGTATTAGTGTTTCTCAACTAAGTTATAACTGGATTAATTCGCCATTTGATGACTTTGTGATAGTACGTTACTTGGTTTCTAATTCAAGTAGCAATATAATTGACAATCTATATGTTGGTCAGTTTATGAATTATGACATCGTTGATTCTAATGCCAATTTTGGTGGTGTTGATACATTGAGAAGACTTGCATATATGTGGAATGACGCTGATTCTTTCTATTACGGTGTGAAACTACTAGATCCTCAATTTATTTCAAATCTATCATTGATTGACAATTCACAATATTTGATCCCCGATAGTTTTATTCAAGATTCGATCAAGTTTAGATTTCTTAATAATACTCTCAATTTGTCAAGTACCCCAATTCCGAATGACTATTCTGCTATTATCTCTACCGGTCCTTTTGTTTTAAATCCTGCAGATACGCAAATAGCTGCCTTCACAATAATGGGTGGAGAAAGTCTCCAAGATCTATATTTAGTCGCAGAAGATGCACAACGGTTATACGATAGTCTGTTTGTTTCAGTAGAAGAAGATGGGTTTACCTCAAAGCCTACTGTAGGTATTTTTACGATTAGTTCAAATCCGTCGCGTAATAAGATCAATATTGAATATACCTTAGTTGAAAAGAGCGAAGTCAATCTATCAATCTTTGATGCAACTGGTAGATTTGTTGCGGCACTGGTCAATACCACTCAAGGACCAGGATCATATAAGCACACTTGCAACACGGCTAATTTATCACAGGGTGTCTATTTTGTGAGATTGCACACCAGAGAAAAGTCGATCGTGGAGAAGGTCATATTCTTAAGATGATAAAAGCAAGGGGGTGGTTAACAACACATGCAACCATCCCCTCTTTCAAATTTGGACAGTTTTCTACTCAGAATGTCTGGAATTGAGTACACTTCCGTACCATAACAAAACAATACAAAATTGTACTTTCCTGTTGATATTTCGCAATCTTAGGACATTTAGGAATTGCTGTTTACGGATTCGAAGTCCGTCGCTCTAGTTTGTTAAAACTGATACCCTTAATATTATCCCTGTTTCTTGTCTATAACATCCTACGTAATGGCCTTTAGTTATTTGATAGAATCTAACAAGACCTAACCTCGAATAAAACGGCGGTATAATTGAATTTTCCATTAAGCGCAATATATTTTTATTGGTTCAGCAAAACGAACCCGTTAAAACTAATATAAACATGGAATACTGTAGGTTTATACATTGTTTAAAACGGTAACTATAGCATTCTGGAAAGTTGGATTTGATTGAAGAAGGGATCGGCAGTTATTCACCACCGACCCCTCATTTTTTATGCTGGCAACCATGTGCCAGATGTGTGCCAAATCTGTGCCATTTTACCACCAAAACATATGGTAATAGACAGAATTCTGCCGATTTTACATTGTTATTTATTAAATAATAACGAAATCGAGTATCCTCGTCCCGCAAGCGGGACGGGACCAGTAATGGACAGAATCCCCTCGATATACTCGGGATGCAAATTCATGCTTCTTTGATTGATTTCAGCACCCTGAACACATGTAATGCTCTTCTGATATCACTGTATGGACTGCCGTCTTCATGGGAAAATACAAACGCTGACCCAGTCGTCAAAGACAATAGTTCCTTTCCAGGGCAGTGAATCTTGAGCTCTAGCAAAGAATATAAACACACCGATGAGAAAAAAGTATTTTTTCATAATTCCTCATTCCTCCTTTGAATCTAAATCATTACAATATGACCCCATTCACCACTTGACAATCCATAGATTACTTTTATAATAATATCAAAGGAGGCGGTATGAGAAGACTTTTAGTTCTTTTGCTCATTATCTGCTCGGGTTTATTTGGTGAGAATCTATTGACCAATGGTGCATTTGAGCAACCACTCAGTACTGGTTGGCTCCAAGCAACATCCGGCGTGAATGTGACTATTAATCGAGCCACCACTTATGATCCGGATCCAGATTATGAGGCTTATGTATACAAAGGTTCTGGGAGTGGATATGCACGGCTCTATCAGGTTGTTAATATTCCCGCCACAGACATTGACTTTTCAGTCAATGCAAAACTGTATGCCTGGGATAACCACGCAAGTGCGTGGACTGGTGCTTGTGTATTGATTTCTTATCTTAACGAGTCGAACTCTCTACTGGGTGCAACGCGGATATGCGCCCGGAGCCCGGGTTGTCCATGGAACAATAGTTCAACCCACCATCTTATCAATGCTGTAGATTCCTTATGGCATAATTATGCTTTCAATATTGATGACGAACTGACCAATCTACCCGGGGTTACTCCGTCAGCCATCAAGAAGATCCAGATTTCGCTACTCGATTCAACGTATCATTGCTGAGGGGCGAGTGAGACGGCAAAGGTCTTTGCCGACGATATTGTCTTAGACTTCTCTGTTGTTGGAATCTACATCACCCTAACCACAACAACTGTCTATGATTCATTAGGTAATAATAATGGGATACTTGACCCAGGGGAGATGGTTGATCTTACTGCGACTTTGACAAATGTGGGAACAGATACTGCATACGATGTTGTTGGAACATTGCAGTGTTCATCATCTTATATTACGGTCAATGATGCTTCAGGTAATTTCGGTACGATCGATCCGGGTAACCAGGGTGATAATTCTGCTGATCCATATACAGTGACCGCGAGTCCGTCGACGCCTTATGGTACGGAGATAGATTTTCAGATTGAGGTTGTATCAGGTATATACGTAGATACCTTAGACTTTGCTTTGGTGGTTGGTCAGTTAGTGCCATCAGACACGGGTCTTTACTATTCGTACTATTCAGGTGGTCCGCATGTGCAGTCGCCGGTCTTTGAGTGGTTTGCGATTGACAGTACGCAGAGTCAGAATCCAGGGACATCCACGAATATCGATGATGATGCAGTGGTTCAGGTTGATTTACCTTTTACCTTTACCTACTATGGTATTAACTATACGCAGCTTACGATTGGTTCAGATGGTTGGGTTGCCATGGGTTATCAGACGCAATATGATCAGACCAATACTGGGATACCGAATTCAGATGGTCCGTCAGCGATGGTTGCCGGGTTATGGGATGATTTAGATCCGG
>JAUWLY010000293.1 GCA_030613445.1 Candidatus Stahliibacteriota bacterium
AAATTGTCAGAAGGTCTTGAATACATCGGAGATTTTCATTCCCATACTGTCTACGGCGAATGTCCGGGTACGGTGATTCCTTCAGATACTGATTTGATGTCAACAGTACCTGGCGAATTGAATATCATATGCGCAGTGAATTACAAAAAAAGGGCTGTTGATTGGCACGAAACCTCACGTGGGATTCTCGCCGGGACGGTTGGTGAATACCGGATTGAAATCGGTGGTTATTATGTTGCCGAAGCGCATATCGGAAGAAGTTATCAACGGGTTATTGTCAATTGTACTTCGGTAACTGGTATCCATGAAGACTAACGCGGAAATAATAGGTATTGGAATTGATCTTGTCGAGGTCAGCAGGATAAAGCAGGCCGTTACTACTAAAAAAGGATTTCTGGAGCGCATATATTCGAAGCATGAGATAAAATTATCTGACCGAGGTAAGTTTCGTTACGAAGAACTGGCCGGCAGATTTGCGGTCAAAGAAGCTATTCTAAAAGCAATAAAAACCGGATGGCGCCGTGGTGTACAATTCAAAAACATCGTCGTCCTTAACGAGGAATCTGGTGCGCCTTATGTAACCTTAAATGGCAAGGTAAAGGAAATCGCCGACTCGCTCGGTGTAAGGAATATTTTTGTCAGTATAAGCCACACCCAAGATCTGGCAGTTGGTTTGGCTATTGCTACCAAGTAAATGAAAAACCAGGAGGATAAATGCGGAAAATAGTCTTCTTATTTGATGGACAAGGAGCCTTCAGACCCGGCATCGGGAAAGAACTCTGCACAAAGTATGCTGAAGCAAAAGAACTCATAGACAGAAGCAGTACAGTACTAGGTTACGACCTTACTGATCACCTTTGGGGCGACGCTGCAAAGGACACGAGTAGCAAAACAAGTATTGCTCAACCGGCGATTAGTTTAATTTCGCTCGCCTATGCTGAGGTGTTGAAAGACGTTGGACTTACTGGTGAGGTATCATTAGGTCATAGTCTTGGTGAAGTCACCGCGCTTGTCTATTGTGGCATTGTTTCCTTTGAAGATGGTGTCCGGATCATAAAAAAACGTGGTGAAGTCATGGAAAAAGCCGGCAAACAAGGAACTATGATGGCCGTGATCAATATTGCTGAAAAACCGCTCACTGAGATATGCAAACAGGCGTCAGAGGAAACTTCCGAGCCTGTGGTCGTCGCCAATATCAATACGCCGAATCAGATCGTCATATCCGGTTCGAAAACGGCGATAGGAATAGCTGCCCAACTGATAGCAAAGCAACACGGACGCGGTATTCCACTGAAAGTCGGTGGCGCCTGGCATAGCCCATACCTTGAAAGTGCAGCAACTGAGTTTTCCGGGTTTCTCGATAGCATAGATTTTCAAACACCGACCTCAAAATTCTATTCTGTCGTTGAACAGGAAATAATAACTGACAAAGCAATGATTTCCGACTCCTTGAAACGGCAAATGCTCTCATCGGTTGATTGGGTTTCTGCCATAAACAATATTAAAAGCAAAGGTCATAAAGCATTCTGCGAAATCGGACCAAGTAAGATATTAAAGAACCTTTTGCTCAAAATAGATATGAACCTAAAAGTCGAATCAACTGCTCTTTTCAGTGATCTAGCGTCGCTTGTAAGAGCTTTCTAAATAAACATACCTCCTTTATGTTTGACATCAACATGTCTACCTTGTGAAATCGCTGCCTTGATGTTGACATCGATGTATTTCGGGTTATGATTTAGTTATGAATATCATCGTTCCAGTAGCTGGCGAGGGTACGCGCTTACGACCTCACACCCACACACAACCTAAGTGCCTGCTTTATGTTGCGGGAAAACCCATATTGGGTCACATCCTCGATGGTTTTAAAGGATTCAAAATCTCAAACCTTGTTATTGTCTTCGGTGCAAGAGGTGATTCAATCATTGAATTCTGCAAAAAGTACTCATTTAACTTCAAGTTCGTAGCTCAGGAAAAACGTCTTGGGTTAGGACATGCTATATATATTGGTGCAAAAGGACTCCAGGGACCAACTATGGTTCTTTTGGGTGACACGATCATTGACTGTGATTTCAAAGATTTCACCAGCCGTAAAACCAATATGCTTGCGGTCAAGGCGGTCAAGAACCCAAAACGCTTCGGGATCGTTGAAATTAAAGGGCTTAATGTTACCGGCCTCGAAGAAAAACCATCCGTGCCCAAGTCAAATCTGGCAATTCTCGGTCTTTATTATTTCCAGCACATAGAACAAATTCGTAGAGCGGTTGCCTATTTAATGAAAAAAGGTATCAAGACAAAAGGAGAATATCAATTGACCGATGCGCTGAAGCATCTCATGGAAACCGACAATAGATTCAAGATAATGAAAGTAAATAAATGGTTCGACTGCGGAACTGCTGACGCACTGATTGAAACCAATCGCCACCTATTGAAGAAAACGCATCATTTCAAGAAAAGAAAAAATACGATCATATTACTGCCAGTGCACATTAGTGACACTGCCCGAATATCTAATGCCATTATTGGCCCTAATGTTTCAATTGGAGAAGATGTCACCATAGAAAATGCGTTGATCCGAGATTCCATTATAAACAAAGAAGCGTATATTCAAAATACGCTGCTCTCTGAATCAATCATTGGTGAGAAAGCCTGTATCAAAGGTCAGCTGAAAAAATTAAGTGTCAGCGATTCATCGACCATAGAATTCCCGTGATTCATCCTATACTGACTACTTTATACTGTCTCCTATCTAGCACCACCAACCTCAATCCTCCTGAAATTCAGGCTCTAATAGAATCAGGTCTTGAATATGCTTATATCGAACAATTCGACAGTGCTCAAATATATTTTGATGAAGTCATAGAATCCTATCCAGACAACCCTGCGGGATATTTCTTCAAAGCAGCACTCGTCCAACTCCAGATGATGGACCGATGTCAGTTCACTGGTGAGAAACAATATTTAACACTAATCAAGCAAGCGATTAGATATGCAGAGGTAATACTCGACAAAGAAGATAATCTGTGGGCTGAGTTCTATTTAGGAAACAGCTATGCATACCGCGCCGTTTATGAGGGACTGAAAAACAATTATTTCGAGACCTTTAAATATGGTTTGAAAGGTGGTAGAATACTACAGGGTATAATCAAGAAGGATTCGACATTTTATGATGCTTATTTAGGAGCTGGTTCGTTTGAGTATTTTTGGGCTCGCGCCGCACGCTATCTACCATTACTCAGACTCGGCAATGGCAATGTGGATGAAGCAATAAGGAAACTGCACATTGCCGCTGAAAAAAGCATGTATTCTGACCGCACTTCACAGAACTCACTGGTCTTCATCTACGGTGAAGAAAAAAATTACGCCATGGCCCAGAGTCTCATTGACAGCTTACTAACACTATATCCTGAGTCGAAGACATTTCTGTGGACCAAGGCAAACCTTGAATTCAAAGAAGAGAAATACATCACTGCAGCTTCCCGATACAATAAACTCCTATCAAAATACAATGCGGAAGAAAATAGGAACTACTCGAATATTGCTCAATGCAAGCTTGCAATCGGAAAATGTCATTACAAGTTAGGCGAGAAAGATAAAGCACGCGAAGCACTGAAGGATGTAGTGCGTCTAAAACCACATTCTGATGAGTATCCTTTAATAAAGGGGTACTGCCGTGAGGCATATGGTTTACTCAGCCGTATTTTCTAAACTTCACTACTCACCCCTGGAGCGAATACTGTTCGAGCCAGCACGATCCATCAAAGGTCAATACTGTTCGAGCGAGCACGATCCATCAAAGGTCAATACTGTTCGAGCGAGCGCAGCGGCGTCGAGAACTGTCCCCCAACTCACATACTGTTCGAGCGAGC
>JAUWLY010000018.1 GCA_030613445.1 Candidatus Stahliibacteriota bacterium
CGCATACTACCGAACCAACCGGTGCGGCGAGTCCTTTGGACAAGCAGAATGAAATGGAATCCACATTACGGGTGAATTCTTTGACTTTTTTGCC
The DNA here is from genome assembly GCA_030613445.1 of Candidatus Stahliibacteriota bacterium. Lineage (GTDB taxonomy): Bacteria > Hydrothermota > Tepidihabitantia > SM23-42 > SM23-42 > JAUVZL01. The sequence goes on from JAUWLY010000018.1 coordinate 95, forward strand.
GAGCGCAACTGCCGCATTAAAGATCCTGGCGCCATCAAGGTGCACGGCCAATCCATGCTCCTTGGCGATCGCTCCCACTGAATCAATATACTCTGGCGTCAAAGCAGCACCATAGCATCGGTTATGAGTATTTTCCAAACATACCAGACGCGTTTTGGGCCAGTGTGCATCTTCACCCCGGATCGCGCCGGCGATATCATCAAGCAGCAGCGTACCGTCATCCTGATTCAAAATGAGATGTGGGATCACTGCACCAACTGCGGATATCCCTCCTGCTTCATTGAGGAAAATATGCGCTTTATCGCCGAGGATTGCTTCTTCACCACGTGCACAATGGGCAAGCACACAGACCAGGTTTGCCATTGTCCCGCTCGCGACAAGAAGTCCGGCTTCCTTGCCTGTAAGTTCCGCTGCTAGATCCTGGATCTTGTTGACAGTTGGGTCCTCATCAAATACGTCATCACCTAATACCGCATTGGACATTGCCTGCCGCATTTCATCGGTCGGTAAGGTAACAGTATCACTTCGTAAGTCAATAATTTTCATGGTTATACCCCCTTGAAATGTATTTTAAAACTCAAGGCTGAATCCTATTGCAGGTATTATAGGTATGCCATAGTAGGGTTCAGGGATTGGTGTACCATCTTCTTCATAACCATAAGAATAACCCTGGGTGTTTTTGCGGTAATATGCATTAAGCAATTTAATATAGACATTTAGCTTTGTTCCCCATAAAGAGAAATCTTTGTTCAATGTCATATCGAGACGGTGGTATGTTGGGTAACGTTCAGAATTTTTCTCACCCTCAATCGGCATCCAGTTGCCTAGCGTATCCTGTACGCCCTGGACCACGGGTGTATAAGGTCTACCTGATGAATATCGCCAGTGCAAATCGAGTGACCAAGTCTTACCGAATTCGAAATCGAGCTCACACGAAAGCATGTGACGCTGGTCATAGTCAAACCACCCTAATTCCTCATCTGAGTACTCCCTGCGCTCAGCCCAGCTCAGAGCATAGGAAAGCCAACCAGAAACCGGGTTACCCTTTTTCTCGATGAAGAACTCAAGACCGCGACCATAGCCAAAACCACCGTTTGTATAATGTCCCAGGGTGTCGACAATGAGCAAACGACTATAGTCTTTGTAATACACTTCAATCCAACTCCTGATTTCATGCGTGAATGCCCGTTCCAATCCCACTATATAGTGTTTAGCTAATTTGGTTTCCAATTCTTTATTCTCAATCATCTCTTCAAGTTCGTTTTTCTGATAGTAGTAGCCAAATGCCGACCTTACTGCCGTAGCAACATCAAACTCGTAGCGCATTGATATCCGTGGTGAAACAGTTCCTTTTTTGGCCAGGCTATTATTGTCATACCTCAATCCAAAAGTTGAAGTGAAGCGCTTGGATATATCCCATCCATCCTGCACATAAAAGCTACCAAGCCACAGATTACCCTTTATCTCACGTCGTGCGCCCTGCAAAGTCGTATCTGTCCATACTGTCTGGCTCGTAGGATTCAGTGGTATGAACGATGCCCAATCTACTATAGGACGCCTGAATTCAAAACCAGTCTTCATCGTATGTCTATTGTTGAACTGCCATGTCAGGTCTTCTCGTATGCCCGGTTCCCAGACCTTGCTATCAATCCACCACTGATTCAATTCAAATTGAATAATCGCAGATTGAAATGTCAATACAACCATTGAGTAAAGGTCTGAGTTAATAAGCCATTTCCATTCTGCGCTTGAAGAAGTAACGAGATAATAGTCCTCAAGTCTGCTAGGCTGCCCAGGTTCTGGGTCTTCAAACTCGACCTTTACTCGCTCGCCAGAAACCAAACCGCTGAAATACAATTTGTGACCTGGCTCTGGGTTATAGCCGACCCGTGTCTGAATATCATAAAACGATGGCAATGTGAAACCTTTTTCTGTACTGATGACAAGGTCATAATAAGACCTGCGGGCTGAACAAATATACGAGCCTTTATTAGTTAAAGGTCCTTCAATAACACCTAAGGCATTGATTAAACTAAGATTGGCTTTTCCTTTAAAACTGTCCTTTGTCCCTTCACGTGACGTGATATTGATGATTGAAGAAAGCTTGTCACCGAATTTGGGAGGAAAGCCTCCTGTATATAACTCAAGATTCTCAATCATTTCGGAATTAAAGACTGACTTCATACCGCCAAAGTGATATGGCCAGTAAACCGGTACCCAATCCAATAACCACAGGTTTTCATTAGGCGCACCTCCTCTGACGCACAACCACGTGGCAAATTCTTCACCGATTGCAATACCTGGCATCGCTGTAAGCGCGTGCATGGGATCTTCCATGATCCCATGGCTCTTGCGTAGATCCACACCAGGTATAGCTTGCGCACTTACTGCTGTTTTCTCAATGAGTTTTTCAGCCAAAATAATAATCCCGGGCTGTTCGATAGCTGTTTCCTCTAAAATGAAAATAAGGGTAATCCTTTGTCCCTCAGCTACTGTAACCTCTCTGGCGACTGTCGTATAACCAATCATGGATGCTTCAATATTATATGTACCGGCTGATATGTTCGAGATAACGAAATGACCGCTTTGATCAACCGCTGCACCCTGATATGTTCCTACAATGACAATATTCGCACCAATAAGAGGTTCGTCAGTTTTCATGTCTTTAACAATACCCTCAATCGAACCGACTTGCCCATAAATGAACCCGAAAAAAGTGATCAGAATAAAACCTATTGATACCCGCATTCAATGTCTCATTGAGCACCTTGAGGAATATGAATAAGGTGCGCAATTCAAGCTGCTCATTTCACAGTAAACTCAATATAGGTTATCTCGTTACCGTTATCATCAGTGTCATGCATACGAAAATCATATTTCCCTGCCTTTTTCGGGGCATTGAACACAAAAAGACCCTGGGTCTTCTTTTCTAGATACTGGTAAGATACGTCATGCCGGTCATTTTCGTCCTCACTGCCATGTGGAACATCGGAGGGAATGAGACCAACCCACGCCCTGGGACCAAATGTAGCTGGCGCGGTAAAGGTTAATCTTATCTCCTCTTTCGGTGCATAAGAATTTTTATCCAGGGAGAGCTCTGCTCCCTCAGTCACAACCTTGGTCTGGAATGTTATACTGGCAACCTCTTTGCCATTGTCATCTGTATCATGCATGCGGAAATCATATGAACCGACCTGTCCTGGTGCAGAAAAATTCAAGACACCGGAAGTTTGTTTTTCAAGGAATATGTAGGTGAGGTCGTGTTGGTCATTCTGACTCTCATCGCCATGAGGAATATCAGATGGAATAATACCAACCCACGCGTTTTCTTCATAACCTGGCGCGGTGAACGTAACCGCAATCTCTTCACCACATGTAAAAGTGGTCTTACTCAATTTCAGGCTTGGTCTTGCACCACCACCACAAGATACAAATGTGATGATACTGACAACCAATACTACTAGCACCAGCTTACGCATTATGCCTCCTTATGTTTTATAATATTTAGTACCGAAGTGTATTTAAAAAATCTTAAGAGCAGCCATGGTCTATCAACCATTCCTCAATGCCCGCATCTTTCATTGTGGCCAATCTCTTAACTGCCTTTGCATGGTGCTCATGCTCCTGACCCCACTTATCAAGTACCTTACAAGGAAAATCCGGACACTGCGCACAGAATTCCAGTTTCCGCACATATACACAACACTGTAATATCTGACACTCAGGTGACCAATGATGAGCACTGCGGTCAGCTCTACACCCATCGCATCGTATTTTCTCTGGATCAATATTTTGTTTGCGCCAGTAATCCAGTTCCTGTTCAGTCCTTAAATGAATAGAACATTTGCTGCAGTCTAGCCCGCATGGTGTTAACCACCAACGTTTTGGTTTATCCATAAATAACTTTTTTGTGTCGGTCAAAAGAAAAAAAATGAGCTCTGTAACTTATGGATTAAAACTCTTCTTCCTCAGCTTTTTTCATCTCTTCGATAGCTTGTATTGCTTCGTCACGTGTATCATAAATATTCACCGTTAGTTTAACTTTAAGTGAAGTCGTGCGCACGGTCATGCGCGCCCAGTCATTAGTCCCCCAACGGGCAAAACCAAGTACGTACTTACCAATGGTTGTTAGTGCTGTTTCGCCGTAATAACCGGCAATTTTGGCGCGAACGAGAAGGCCATCGATGTGCGAAATTACATATACCTTCTTGTTAAGACCTTTGAAGAACTTCTGATATTCTGCAAAAAATGCGTCGACGTCTTCGCGCGTCTTAACCTCCCAATCATCTTCAGTAAAAACTATGTTCTTCTCGGCATCATATTCAAATGTCACAGATCCGGACATAAACATACCTCCTTTGCTCGTGATCAAATGATTTTCATAATGATATCGGATTTGAGCGCCCTGTCAAGGAGACATTTTTTTTCTGTAAGGTCTGAACTTTAATCTGGACTTATCTATATATAAAAAAGCGCTTCGGGCTTTTTGCCCGAAGCGCTCATAGTGATATCCCTAATCATCTTCAATTATGTGTATTCAAGAGTAATCTCCAAAGAACCGATAAATCCTGAAGGCAGCTTAAGTTTCTTTAGTATTCTCTGCAAAATCCATGACTTCATTGTTTTTGCATCGTATGTTTTTACCTTGACCTGGATTACACTACCCTTTTCAACCTTCAAAGAAACGGTCACACTATTCAGTTCCCAGGCAGCGAATGTCTTCTCAAGTTCCTCTTTTACTTGATCAAGAAGAGCATCTTCAACATCATCCAGGTTCAAATGTGCCGGGGTGATCCCACCGGTGACATAAACCTGAGGTATATGCTTATAATCATATCTACCACCTCCATCTTCACAGGCTTCTCGCATAACCGGCGCACTAGGCGCAATATTATAGCTTTTATATGCCCGACCTGAAACCCCGCCCACGGCATAGTCACTTACACCTTGAGGTAAAGGCAATGGTTGCTTTACAGTAACGAGTTCACCAGTTTTTCTAATCACCTTATCGACCGCGACGAATGATGTATATTGGGTCATAAGATGGTATTCCAGACCGAGTTTGGTAACCTCTGCTCGTACGTCTTCACCAGACGCTCCATAATCAGACAGGCGCGCGATCTTTTCTCTTGCCCAGAGGTAGCGCAGCGCACTATTATTCGTATCTTCAAGAGACTTCGTAACTTTTATTTCCTTGCGGTAAGTTCCAGAAGGTGTTCGACCGGTCACAATGATCTTACCAGCAGCATTCTTGTATTTTCCGTATAGAATAAGCGGACGCTGGGCAAAGAGGTCTGGTAAGGCAAGCGGCTCCACATCATAAGAACTAAATCCCTTGAACTCTACCCTGATATCAGTGAGCAGTGGATGCTTAATATAGTCCATGAACTTCTCAGCTATTTGCTCTGCCTCCTCCTGATTTGTCACGACAAAGGGTTCACCCATTCCGACCCGGGCAATACCGTCAATAATATAGCGGTTAACGCCAGAACCTATGCCAAAGGCAAAAAAGTTTGCTTCATTAAGGTTTTCCTGAACCAGGTCAAAAACTTTTTTCTCAACGGTAACATAACCATCAGTAGCAGTGATGATGATCCGTGACAAACCTTTTTTCTTGGGCAAAGCCAGGGCTCGTTTAAAGGCATCGAGGATCTGAGTTCCACCGCCACCAGACTGGGACATGACCATTGCTATCGCTTTCTTTTTATTCTCCGCTGTTGCTGGTAACGGATGGTTGGACAGAACTTGAGAACCACCGGCAAAGAAAAGTATATTAAAGTAGTCCTTTTTTCTTAAACCATTGACAATATTCTGGATCAATGCCTTGGAAACTTCTAAAGGAAAACCATTCATAGAACCCGATACATCGATTATAAAAACGTACTCGCGGGATGGAACCATGTTCATCTGCACTTTTTTCGGTGGCTCGATCATGAGCAGGAAATAATTGTCCTTCTTATCTGGATAAAGCAAAAGCCCGCTGTGTATTGCCTTACCCTGCAAAGTGTATTTTAGAATATAATCGCGATTTCCACCATCTTTCTGATTTTTGGCAAGGGTAACCTTGGCGCGGTCATTGCCGGTTTTGGCAATATTAACCTTATGCGACGTGACCCAAACCTTTGACAAAGGCAATCCGGTCCTAAGCTTAACTTTGATATCAAATGCATAGGGTGGTTTATCTCCCTCATGAAGATAAGGCGTCACTACCCAGTTATCCGAGCCTTTTAATTTGGCCTTATCTGTTTCGCCGGTATAGCGAGGGCCTACCACAGTGGGAAAAACAAATTCATACGTACCGTCTTCAGGTACGAGAATCTCTGTGTACTTCACAACGACTTCAACGACATCACCAGGCATGATATTGGCAACTTTCATCTGGAAAACATTCGGTCGCTTCTGTTCCAGGAGCGAAGCAACTTTGCCATCTTCTTTTGCCTGTTGATAGATTTTCTGTGCCTTAGCTGTCTCCTCGATATCTGCTTCAATAATCCTATCACCTATCTTCATGGTCATCGCATGTATCGCTGATTTCACGCCAAGCGGAAATACATAGAGCGCTTCGATCGTCTTTTTCCCATCATTCTTATACACCTGGGTCAGTTCTATTTCAGCAGTGATACCGGCAATATTGACATCTGCGTCAGTCTTAAGCAGGGGAAAGCTCTCGACCCCAGGATCACCCTGAACCAGGAAATACGGTGAAAGCGATTCTTCTCCTTTCCCAGACGGCGATGCGCCTTTGAGCAATCCTATCTGGATCAATAAAAACAGACTTGTGATAATAAACAGCATCATTGATTTTTTCATTTCAACCTCCATTCACTCTATAATACAAAAAAATTATGACTATATTCCTGTCATTTCACCCCGTTAGAAATACCCTCTAAAGGACCCATGCTATTCGATATTGGGTTCTTTATTTTTTACTGATTGGATTTAACAAAATTAATCTGTGGTATTATCTAACGGGGTTCACCCCTTGACATTTCATAGAATACCACTATAATATATAAAGATATGCTTATATTCTTAATAACAAGAGGATGTATCCATGAAAGATAAGACTGAACAGATGGCCGAAGTTTTTAAGGCACTCGGTGATCCGACGAGGTTGAGAATCGTCCAATTATTGTCATCAAAACGTCAGGTTTTCTGTGTGGGCGCTCTGGCCCACAAGCTTGGAATCAGCCAACCAGCAGTCTCCCAGCATCTTAAGGTATTAAAGAATGCAGGGATCCTTATCGCACACCGAGATGGATTTCATGTGCACCATGCCTTTAGCCCGGATTCGCTTGGGGTTCATAAAAAACTAATCGATGAATTGTTTAAAACTGCTTTTGAATGCTGCTGCCAATCTGACAATGATCCGAGTTGTTGCCAGGGTAAAAAATGATGATTATATATTTTTTTTAGTAAATATATAAGTTTTTAAGCATAAACTAAAAAGGAAGGAGGTGATTAGCATGTGTTGCACACCTGACAGATATCATGTGAATAACATGACGGGAATGAATGCAGGTTGTTGTCACGGTCACGGTATGTTCGGACAAAAACCCATGTTCTGGAGTAAGCGAAAAGAGATTAGATTACTTCAAAAACATCTGGATCACCTGAAAGAAGAGGTGAAAGATATAGAAGATTATATGGCAGAACTCCAAAAGGAGACATAAATCCTGGTAAAGGAAGGGGGGATTGAACGAACGATTCCCTCTTCCCTTTCTCAATTCCTACCATACCAGGACTAATTCTGTCGAAACCGACAACTGTGCTTCTAATATTCATGTTCAGAGAACATTATCCTTCTTAGTAGCAGTACCGGGATCGAGCCGTGGCTGAGCAGTTCATCGTGGAATTCTTTGAGTGAAAAATCAGTACCTTGTGCTTTGCGAAAATCATCAAGTAGTGCAAGTAACTGAACCTTGCCCAATAGATAGCTCGAAGCTTGACCAGGATCTGTTATGTATCTGACTACTTCACGGGCCATATAACTGCGGTCTCTATTTAGCACATTGGACATATAACTGACTGCTTCTTCATAGGACATTTGTTCAGTCTGCAGCATGACATCTACGATCACCCGTGCCGCTCGAAATTTAACACCCTGCAGCGCATTGATAAGCGCGCCCAGCGTATCATCCTGGTAAAGCATACTACGGGCCATAAGCTCTTCACAATACAAGGCCCACCCCTCGATAAAAATATAGTCGTGGGAACTTTTGCGGATTCTCGACGGGTGTTGATTTGCGATCGATAACTGAAGGTGATGACCTGGGTATGCTTCATGGACAACACCACCCCTGAAATGTCGGTTATGTACATAGTTATAATAGTATTCAACCTGTCCAATATTGAATTGATTAGGCACGGGCGGTACGTAAAAATAGCTTGTCTTGAAATCGTCAAAGGGTCCTGGAGGCTGCATGGCAATACCCGGGATTAGACCACGTATGAATTCTGGCGTCTCTACGATATTTATATCACCGATGTAATCAGGTACGGTCACGAGATCAGACTGCTCGACGAATTCACGTACCGTCAGGATTTCATTACTGCGATATGATTCAACATCAGACTTGCTGAAATTTTCCGGTAACGTGATCTTTATACCGACCGGCTCATCGTGTCTTTGCTGCAGGCTGTCGATCAGTATTGAAACTGAGTCGAGTGTATTTTGCCCGATCTTTAACAGACTGTCTGCATCAATGTTGAGTAAATGAATATTGTTTAACATATATTCATAATGATCTCTGCCCAAAACATAAGGGGTCTTTGGATCTGCTTGCATCTCAAGCTGCAGGCTGAAAAGCTTCATAGCAGCAATAGCTTTACTGGTGATATGTTTGAACTCGGTTTTTTTGTGCTCGGGTAAAGAATCAACGTATATTTCATAGATATCGTCGATAAAATCGGTCCCGCTTCTCAACTGACCGATCGCAACCTCACAGAAAAATTGCGAGGGGTGATCGAGGTTTTTTACCGCGCGTTCAAGATAATCCGGAACCTGTTCAAGTCGGCGCCAGATCGCATATATCCGGTCATGCGAAGAACGTGACGGGTTGAGCAGGATTGTATAAACACCGTATATGCACTCAGTCGAATAAATAAGGGGATTTTTTGCATATTCCCTGATGATTTCAATACTGAACAACTCATCAACGATACTGGCTTTTACAAGGTAATAATCAACGATATCATCAATCGACAGAGCGGTCGTGTCGACCGCAAATAATTTCTGCTCGAGTTCGCTAAGGCGCTTCTTCACAGCTTTTAGTGCATTCTTTGAATAGTCAGAGAGCAGTGTGTCATACATGTGAACACCCTGGTCTGTTGCACCGACTGGGTGAAAACGCCAGAGCTCTTCAAGATACTCGTCAGCGATCTGTTCCAGGCTTAGACTGAAAGCTGTTGAGTTGGTAAAAAGAATTGCGACTATAATGAAAAAATATTTGTATATCTTCATAATCAAAGTTGCACGCTTTCATTAATATCATAAATCTTTTTTGTGGAAATCGTGTGAAAAGACCTCACCATGCTGACAGTATACTGAAATCTGTTCTATTGTCAAACCAACCCCTTGACGCATCAGTTTGTTTATATTATAATGATATGAGTCTTAAGTTTCATACAGAGCTCAGTGCTATTCGGCTCTGTAGATTTTTCTGATGTTAAATAGATGTTAAATAATGGAAAAGGAGATATCGTGAAAAAAATAATAGTAATAGCAATCGTCGTCATACCACTTTGGCTCTTTGGCCAGATATGGCAAAGAGTCCTCGAAGAATCAATTGATGATGATTACCTTGCCGGTGCCTATTCAGGCGGCGTCAATTACTCAAAACCATACTGGATTGATATCGATGCAGATAATGATTTTGACCTTTTTATAGGTCAAGCAGGCGGCGGCCTGCACTTCTACCGCAACGATGGTACTGTTTCATCACCTTCCTGGACATTCGCGGAAGAAGACTTTGAGAACATAGACGTGGGTAATCGCTCGTCTCAAGCATTCGTAGACATCGATGCAGATGGTGACTACGACCTTTTTATCGGCGAGCAATGGGGCATACTATACTACTATCGAAACGAGGGAACGCCAAACGTTGATTCTTTCGTCTTTGTGACTAATAACTATGAAGGTATTGATGTCGGCAGATATTCAGCACCTTTTTTCTGTGATATTGATAATGATGGTGATTCTGATATGTTTATTGGTGAACATGGCGGAAATATTAATTATTACAGAAACGACGGCACTCCCTCATCACCGTCCTGGACACTCGTCGACGAAACCTGGTTTGGCATTGATGTCGGTACAAAGAATATCCCGTGGTTCATAGATATCGACGCAGATGCCGATCTCGACCTCTTTATTGGATATTCTGAGGGAACGACTTGGTTCTATCGAAACGAAGGTACACCGTCGACTCCCAACATGGTCTATGTCACCAATAACTATATCTCTGATGTTGGCAATACAAATGCGCCCTCTTTTGTTGATATTGATAATGATGGAGATTATGATTTCTTTGTCGGTGAGTTCATTGGCAATACGAATTTCTACAGAAATACAGGTACGCCTTCGAATGCATCATGGAGTTTTATCAGAAGGCATTACCTGACAATCGACATGAACTCTTCAACTACGCCCGTGCTTGTTGATATCGATGCAGACGGTGATTATGACCTCTTTTCTGGAGAATGGGCAGGTTTTATTGATTATTTCAAGAATACCGGCACTCCGACTGACCCTAAATGGAACATAATTTCAGAAAACTACCTGGGCATTGATGTTGGTGATAACAGCACACCAGACTTCCTTGATATCGATAATGACAATGATTATGATATGTTCATTGGAAACGTCCTTGGTAATATATATTACTACCGTAATGACGGTTCTGCTTCTTCACCGAGTTTTACTTTTGTAGACAGTAATTATAATAGTATTGATGTCGGTGATAATAGTGCACCGGCTTTTGTTGATATCGACGATGATAATGATTTTGATCTTTTCATCGGCAATCTGCTCGGAACGATATGGTACTACCGAAATGACGGAACTGCATCTACGCCATCATGGACATATGTCACAGACACCTACGAAAGCATTGATATTGAAGAGCGGAGCAATCCGACCTTTGCTGACATCGACAATGACAATGATTTTGATCTTTTCATTGGCGAGGCGCTTGGCACGACATTTCATTACCGTAATGACGGTACAGCCTCATCACCATCGTTCACTTTTGTCACCGATGCTTTTGCAGACATTAATGTAGGCGAAAATACAGCCCCTGCATTTATCGACATAAATAGTGACGGCGATCTCGACCTCTTTATTGGCGAACGATGGGGAGGCTTGAATCATTACGCGCAGATCACTGGTGATCTCGTACCTCCAGAAGCGCCGTATATTTACGGCGAGAAATCAGGTAATAATGTGTATTTCTGGTGGCACCCTGTAACTACCGATACCGCGGGAAATCCTGAAAACGTTCATCATTATGTCGTCTACCGCAATACTGTACCGAGTTTTGTACCTGGTCCAGCTGATTCAATCGGCTCAACCCTAGCCCCTGATACAATATTCTTGGATATCGGAGCTCTAAATACCGGAGTCAGCTATTATTATCTTGTTAAAACAGTAGATGTCGCGGATAATCGGAGCACAAAGTCAAATATGGGTTATAAGTTCAATAAATATGTCCATGAGAACCCTGGCGTGACTGGCGACCGTAACTGGGTAAGTCATCCATGGCATAGTGAATACGCCGTGGCATCAGAACTGACGACCGATCTCAGCCCGTCTGGAGATCCCTTGACAAAAATCACTAATCTTACGGATGGACAGCTTTTCGAAAACTGGATCTATCATCCAGTATTGGGTTGGTACGGGTTTGATTTCGCAATTGCCCCGGGACGTGCTTTCGAGTATTTAGCAGCAAGCGACGACACAATCATCTTCGTCGGTTCGAACAACCCTGACGGCGAAGTAAGTTTCAATGAGAATCCTGGAGCAACAGGTGACAGAAATTGGCGCTCAATCCCCTATAATGCCAATTATAATACAGTAAGTGATATCACAACCGAATACAGTCCGTCTGGAGATCCCTTGACAAAAATCACAAATCTCAGAGACGACCAGGTTTTCGAAAGCTGGATATACCATCCTGTTCTCGGTTGGTACGGAAACGATTTCACAAATGTTCCGGGTCGCGCTTATGAATACATCGCAATCACTGACGCGACATGGAACCCGACCGAGTACAGCAATGTAGCTAAGTCGATGTTTGCCGCGGAGAAATATGAGGATCCAGAACTCGAAGTCTGGCTTGGTAGCCTTACTAAACCCAATCGGACGCCTGCCTGGATATTAGTACAGGGTGAGTATATGTTGGCAAAACCAGCAAAAAAGGACATGGACCGTGAAGCCGGCATTTCGCATACGGTGCGCGCTGATCTAGAAATCGCTAGTGTAGAAGGGTTGATATTCACTGCATATCGTCCGGACCAACCTTATGATGTACTGACTGAAAAAACCGTGGGATGCGGTATTGCGAAGAAGTTCAACTTCTATTCGATATGGTTTGACGTTGGTAATTTCAAGAAACCCTGGGAAGCAACACAGGAAGTGATTCTTATTATTGAAGCGCACATCCGGGGCAAAAGTCATTTTACGGTCATGACTTTCTCGTTAAACAAAGGTGTAGATATTCAGGATTTAGGTAAGCTCAACCTGAAATCTATGCCGCAACCTCAAGTTCATGACAACCAGGCAATCTGGGACGATATGGCAAGTGATAACATTGTGGGTTACAGCATATTCAGTAATGACCAACGTTTGAATGATAAGCTGATTACCTCTGGTAGATACTCTACCTCCGGTGACATTGCTGTACGACCAGTGATAAAAGGTGGATACGAAACGGTTTACAGTTCACAGGATAGCGATTATAAACCGTGTGGTAATACACCGATTTCGTATGCTTTTAATATTTATCCGAACCCGTTTGCTTCAAGGACTTATATCTGCTATGCGCTTCCCAACCAGACATTTATCAATATCAAAATCTACGATGTAAGTGGCAAACTCGTTAAGACTCTCGTTTCTGAAAAAAACGACCCTGGTTTTTATAGAATCGACTGGTCAGGTGATGATAATATTAACAGAAAAGTCGCTCAAGGCGTTTACTTTGTTCATATGGAAACAGAGGATTTCGCATCGTACGATAAAATAATATTTGTGGATTAAATCTGTCACATGAAGGAGGAATATTATGTTTAAACTGATTATCAGAGCAAGTGTGCTACTCGTTCTTATTGCTTTACCGGGTTTTGCACAGATGTCATGTGTGATCGATCAAATCGTCAGCGATCTACCTGTCGGCTATGACATCACCGGCACACACTGGTATGTCTATAAAATATCTGACCCTTCAGGCGATATAATCACACAAGATTCATCCGGATCCATGACAATATACTTTAGCAATTCTATTTTCTGGAGTGGTGAAATCGGTACTGGTTTCTACCCGCCTCAACCACAGATCGGTGATTCTATAATAGTATTTGGCTGCTGGGATTCTGCTTATGCTTCTGATTCTGCAGGCTATAACACCAATCCAAATCACATGGGGTTTTACTGGATCTATTCCGATATCCTTCATGACGAGGCTCTTGACCACTGGCCAACCGATACGTTGCGTCCCTTACCTCAACCTACAGCGGCTCAAGTTGGCACAGATATAGAAATTGAAATACCAAACCCACGGGAAACCCGCTACACAGGCCAAACCGCATATGATATATTAGGTTATTGGATATGGGCAGATACTACCGGTACGGGAACACCAAGCAGTTATGACAAAGAACTAACCTATGTGCCTATCCAGGGCGTTTATGGTGACACGACCACATATTTACACCCTATCGCTGGTAATTATGCAGATGGACAAACCGTCTACTGGGTATATAAACTTGTTTCCCGACCTGCCTTAGCCTATGACGAGCCACGCCAGGCACCTGGTTATACATCATACTATTACTCTTGTAATTCCAACCCCATTATAATCATCGGGATCGAAGAAACACCATCAACTGCACCGCGCAACCCGACAATTCAAGCCTACCCAAACCCATTCCACAGCGAAATTACAATCAGTCTAAACATAGCACGCACGGCAGAAAGTGCGCAGCTGAAAATCTTTGACGTCACTGGGCATCTGGTCAGGATATACGCCCTGTCACCTTCCTCATCTTCTTCTATTACCTGGGACTGCTTTGACAGAACGGGCAACAAGGTTCCAGCCGGTGTCTATTGTGTGAAGTTAGAAGCAGCAGGTCGCATAATTATCGAAAAAATCGTGAAAATCGAATAAAACATATAATACGCTGGAAAGATCAATAACACTCATCAATATTAACAACGGTTTTTACCTCATCTAAACCGACAGTAGAAACCGATTGTCCTAATTCCATATTGACAAAGGGGTATATACTCTTATAATATACGAGTATAAGAAAGGAGCTATTATGGGTAAGATGTGGCTATATCTTGGAATGATTATTCTCCTCTTCGCTATTGTATGTACTGAAACAAATACTGTATTGAGTTTGGTACCGCCCGTGCTCATCTCACCGGAAAATGGTTCAACAATTACTGAGAACCCACCAACTTTTGTCTGGCATGCGGTTGAAGGGGATTCTTGTGATATGATATATCGCATTGAAATCGCCAGCGATTCGACTTTTGCATCGAATTCGATCATGATATCGACAATGGTCTTATTATCAGACACTACATTTATGCCTCAAGATGCCTTTGTATCAGAAACTTATTACTGGCACATGTGTACGCGTCAGAATGCCTGAACCGGTGAACAGGGGGATTGGTCTAATCCCTATGAATTCATCGTTCAGTAATTCTAAATCGACATAGGAGGTATTGTGAAAAAAATACTCCTGGGCCTGGTTATATTTGCACTACTTTGGATGGGCTGCGGAGGTGTTGATACCGAAGCGCCAACTGTGAATATTACAGCCCCGATAAATGGCTCAATCGTAAGTGGCACGGTCAATATTTCCGTAGGCGCCACTGACAACGAAGCGGTCGAGAGAGTGGAATTGTACATCAATGATACGCTTGTTACCACACTCACTTCTCAGCCCTATTTCCACTCATGGGTGACAGATTCCCTACTTAATAATTCATCGCATGACATTTTCGCAAGGGCATATGATGCGGAAGAAAATGAGGGTACATCGCCTAGTATTACAGTCACAGTATTCAATGATACAACCGGTATCGCCATCTTTATCTGGAATTATGATGCGCTCGATGTATTCGATGATCCTGATCTTGGAGCTACAATAGATTGTACATATTGGCTGGAACAAACACTCCTTGCTAATGGTCACACTTATACTAAGAGCACAGCTTTGCCAGCGAGCCTTGATTCTTATGATATTGTCTTTGTTACACTTGGTTGGTTCCGTGCCGGCTGATGCGATAATTCAGTAATTGCTCCGGCGGAGCAAACCACGCTAACTGATTTCCTGGATCAAGGTAAAAGCCTTTACATTGAAGGATGTGACTTTGGCGCCGGTAACTCGGCTACTGTACTCTACCAGAAATTTGGCTGCAATTTCCTCGACGCAGGAAGTGATTCAATAACCGGCAATATCAGTTCGGTCACAGGTCAAACCAGCACTATTACCCAGGGTTTGGATTACAACTATCTGCACCAGCGAAGTCCTGATAACTATGTCGATCAAATCAGTGCCAATGGCGGTACTATCATCTACGAGTGTCAGAGCCCATTTGGGCGTGCAGTTATTTATGAAGACCCGACCAGCGGTTATCGGACGATCCATTCAACCTTTATTTTCGGCGCACTGCGTGATGGCACGAGTGTTAAGCAAGATCTAATGGCGGTTTATCTGGATTATCTCTTAGGGAATTAGTGCAGAAAATCTGATTCTTGGGTAGTATCGGGGGGTAGGTTCAAAACTAAACATTTTGATACCTGCTTTCATTTTGTTCGATATTGTCCAAAATATTGTGACATTGTCAATGCCATCAGACATGGCAACAGAGGTCCCTCCCGATTGCGTTCACACCTTGACATCACTGGGTTTGGTGATATAATTCATAGATAAGAGGTGAAAATACTATTGCTATTATTATTATCTACCAGCCCTTTTACATTCAAACCAAACATGGATATCAAACTGGCTGCGCATCGGGCTGAATTTACCTGGGACTGGGTTGGACCAGAATGTAGGACTATATGAAACTCACAAGCAGTAAAGTGCTCGTGTCACTCCTGTGTCTCATCAGAATATCCAGTTTCATCAGTGCACAGGAGACCGCAGTTGAAGGATACGGACATGTCTATGTGATTAATCTGTCTTCATACCACGCAAGAGTTTATATCGATGGCTATGACCGTGGCAGTGTCTGGTGCGGAGCTACACTGAAATTGGTTGTAGTTAACGGTGAACACACAATCTCGGCTCAAGAATATGAAAACGCCAGCATAAGCTGGGGCCCATCACCACTATCTGTGTATGATGACGAGTGGGAATGGACCTTGAATAATCCGTCCATACCAGAAGAAGAATATACTACCCAGTTCAGTAACCTATATGTCATAAATAGTAGCGGATATGATATTCGCATTTTCGTTGATGGACATGAAAAAGGAACTGCTTTGGCCGGCGGCACTTTTACAACAACACTGCAAGGCGGCTACTCTTATGAATTGTACGGCAAAGAATAT
>JAUWLY010000189.1 GCA_030613445.1 Candidatus Stahliibacteriota bacterium
GTCGTGGTTGCTGCATGTACGCCTAAAACACATGAACCGAGTTTCCAAGATTCATTGACCATGATCGGTCTCAATCCTTACCTTTTTGATATCGCCAATATCAGAAATCAATGTTCATGGGTTCACCAGAAAGAACCGGAAAAAGCAACTGAAAAGGCAAAGGAATTGGTAAGAATGTCAGTTGCACGGGTACGAGAATTAAAACCATTATTTATGAAAGAGCTGTCAGTTAACCGGGATGTTGTTATAATTGGTGCTGGTATAACCGGGTTAAGGTGTGGGCTCGATCTTCTCTTGCGTGGCTTTAAGGTCAAGATCATTGAGAAGAATGAGGCTCCCGGTGGTTTGGTCCGTAATTTATCGAGTATCTATCCAAGTTTCAAGCCGGGCAAAGACATCATCAATAAACTGATCGATGAATTTACCAAAGCAGGCGGTGAATTTTTAACTTCTGCAGAACTGGTAGATGTTACTGGCTATGTTGGGAACTTTCAAGTAAAACTGAGCATTAAAGGAAAAGAAAGCGAATTTACGGTGGGCGCTATTGTTTTAGCTACGGGCGCAAGTCTTTACGACCCAGCCCAGAGATATGGTTATAGTCGATACAAGAATGTGATAACCAATATGGAATTGGAAGAGAAGATCCTGACCAATGATATTAAAGATTTCAAGTCAGTCGCCTTTATCCAGTGTGTTGGTTCAAGAGGTGATGCTGGTAATCCAGGATGTTCTCGATATTGTTGTCAGGCAGCAATAAAGGAAGCTATTCATTTAAGAGAAAAAGGTATTGATGTCGCAATTCTAAACCGTGGCGTCCGAGTGTATTCAAAAGGTGCCGAGAGGATGTATCGGAAAGCACGGGAATTAGGTGTGCTCTTTTTACCGTATGAGGATGAGCCGGAGATTTCTGGTACTGATATGGCTAACCAGATAACGGTTTCATCAGTAGACCTCAATGCTGAGATCAGTGTACCAATCGACCTCATTGTGCTTTCCGTAGGTATGGTCCCGGCTGACGATTCATTAAAACTATCCGAATTACTCAAGGTGCCGCGAGGTCCGGATAAATTTTTCCTCGAACGTCATTCAAAATTTGGTCCGGTTGAAACAACAGTTGAAGGAGTCTTTTTGTGTGGTTGTTGTCAATTCCCCCAAGATATTGGTGATTCGATTTCTCAGGCATCAGCCGTGGCGTCCAAAGTCTCTGCTCTACTGAGCCGTGATAAGATTAGCCTGGCACCGATAACGTCCACAGTTGACGAAATATATTGCCGCGGTTGTGGTCGGTGTGCAGAAGTCTGTGAATTCCACGCAATTGAAATTATTGAGAAAGAAAAAGGTATTTATGTAGCACAGGTCAATGAAGCGCTATGTAAAGGGTGTGGAACCTGTGTACCTGCATGTCCAACCGGTGCGATTGATCTCAAGCACTTTGAGAGTGAGCAGATCACAGCTCAACTGGAAGCATTGTTCAGTTAAATGGTTAAAAGGTTAACAAGTTAGATTATGGATTCGCAGAAAGCGAATTTTGAGCCGAAGATAGTAGCATTCTGCTGTAATTGGTGTTCTTACCCAGCCGCCGACGGTGCTGGTGTTTCACGACTTCAATATCCAACAAATATACGAATAATACGAGTAATGTGCGGCGGGCGAGTGACCCCGGGATTGGTTTTAAAGGCATTTGAATTGGGTGCTGATGGTGTTTTGGTTGCCACGTGCCATTTTGAAGACTGTCATTATATGTTTGGTGCAAAAAAGGCAGCTGATGTTCACAATATCACTGAGCAACTTACTGCGATGATCGGTATTGAAAAAGAAAGACTCGTGCTTGATTGGATTTCATCTGCCGAAGCCACAAAGTTTGCTAAGGTTGCTCAAGAGTTCACCGCGACAGTGCGGAAGTTAGGACCAAGTCCGATTAAGAAGGTCATCAGAGTATCAGATAATCAGGTTGGGGATGTAAAGTGAGTATCAAGAAGGCGATAAAAGAATCCAGAGCCTATTTATGTCTTGAATGCGGCAAATGTACTGGTTCATGTCCGGTTTCTCGTTTCAACCATGGCTATTCGCCACGCATATTAGTTAATAAAGCAATTCGTAGTGGTCAGCTTGAGTTATTAAAGGACAAGAATATCTGGGCTTGTTTGACATGCAAACTTTGTGATGAACGATGTCCGGCAAATATCGATTATATCAACCTGACCCTTGCTACCCGGCTTGAAGCACAGAAAATCGGTGAAGAAGCGATCTGTTCACATGGTGGTGCTGCACAATCATTGATGCGTATTATGTCGACACCAGATCTCCAACAGAAACGCATGGATTGGATCGATAATGATTTGAAAGTTGCCGGATCAGGTGAGACACTATATTTTGTTGGATGCTTGCCTTATTTTGATGTCCTTTTTAAAGATATCGAGGTCAATACAATAAATTCTGCCAAAGCCAGCATAAAAATTCTCAATCATCTCGGGATTACTCCGGTAGTACTACCCCAGGAACGTTGTTGTGGACATGACCTGCTGTGGGGTGGTGATCTGGAAAATTTCAAGAAACTGGCAAAACATAATATTAATGAAATCAATAAAGCCGGTGTAAAAAAGATTATTTTTTCGTGCCCTGAGGGTTATCGGACATTTAAAATTGATTATCCAAAATATTTTGAATGCAAATTTGAAGTACAGCATATTACCGAACTTATAGCTGAAGCGATCGATCAGGGAAAAATAAAACTTAAGGAGATGAACAAGACTGTTTGCTTCCAGGATCCCTGCAGACTCGGAAGGCATCTTGGGATCTATGATGAACCAAGGAAAGCTATTACTTCGGTCCCGCAATTGAAATTGAAAGAGATGGCAAGAAGCAGAAATCAAGCCATGTGTTGTGGTGTTAGCGCTTGGATGAACTGTTCCACATATTCAAAGAGTATACAACTTGCACGTTTGAAAGAGGCAAAGCAAACAACTGCCGACCTTTTAGTGCTGGCCTGCCCAAAATGCGAGATTCATTTTAATTGTGCGATGAAAGATGAAAAAGTGGGTAAAGATGTGAAGATCGAGACCATCCAACTAGTTACACTTATTGCGGATGCATTGATTGACGGTTGAAATGGCTAAAGATAAAATTGTCGTAAATTACCGATTCCGCGATAAGCTAAATAAGGTATCTGGTGGTAAACATCATAACTACTGTTACCAATGTAGTGCCTGTGTTGCAATATGTCCGGCTGCCCGGTTTGAAAAAGAATTCAACCCTCGTAAGATACTGCTAAAGACCTTATTGGGTATGGAGGAAGAGCTGCTTGGCAAAGATTCACCGATATGGCTCTGCACAAATTGTTATTCATGTTATGAACGATGTCCGCAGGATGTACGTCCTATTGAAGTGATTGTAGCGCTCAAGAACATGGCTGTAGAAAAAGGAACTGCACCTGCCAACTTGGCTAAACTTTCAGATAATATTGCGAAAACCGGCATGAGTGTGACCGTATCTTCAGCAGTCAACAGAAAAAGAGAGCAATTAGGACTTCCAGTACTGAAGACGATCCCGATCGATGAGTTGAATGCAATCCTTGAAGATGAAGAAGTAACATCAAGCGATGAAACGGTCGATAAATAAGGAACTGTTGTGTTAATTGAATTATGCAAAAAGAAAGCCGTGGTACGATCATGAAGGTCGTGCCTTTCTGGGGTTGTATGATGCCCCTTAAATACCCTCAAATGGAATTGGCACTGAGAAACACTTTACCGCTATTAGGTATTGAGCTTGTTGATATTGATGGCTTCACATGCTGTCCTGATCCTATCTATTTTAAAGCACGCGATAAGATGAAGTGGTTGGTAACGGCGGCACGGAATTTAGCAGTGGCAGAAGAGACTGATCATATGCTGATTACGATGTGCTCTGGGTGTGTCTCAACTCTGAAAGAAGCACAATTTCTCCTTAATGAAGACCTAGCATTGAAAGATGAGGTGAACAAGCGATTGAAAAAGGTGAATAGAGAATATAAAGGTAAGGTCATAATCAAGCATGCCGTCGAGATGATAAGAGATGACCTTGGTCTGGAAGCAGTAAAGAAATCAATAAAAAAGTCCCTTGAAGGGATTACCGTGGCGATTCATTATGGCTGCCATATACTAAAACCGAGTCAGATTATGCATGTTGATGATGCTGATTACCCTAATATACTTGAAGATTTTATAACTGCCATGGGTGCAATTCCACTTGATCATCATGAAAAAGTACTGTGTTGTGGTAAAGGGTGTATGGACGAAGAACTACCTCTGGAAATGACTGAAGCGATCTTTGCATCGATTGAGAAGAGCGGTGCGGACTGTATGGGTTTGATCTGTCCGACATGTTTTTCGTCATTTGATTTAGGCCAAATAATGATATCCCGTAAAAAGGGAAAAAACTATAATATTCCAGTTATTTATCTTTTCCAGCTGCTCGGCCTTGCACAGGGCTTGACTGTCGAGCAGGTTGGTCTGCATACCCATCGAATAAAAGCAGACAAAGTATTGGAGAAGATAAATGGATAGTCTTATAGTCCGATGGTTGGATAGTCGAATAGTTATAATGAATAAACTATTAAACAATAAGGCAATAAGGCAGTATGACAATGAGACTATAGGACAATTCAACAATCAGACGAACCACAAAGGAGGTGATTAAAGTGCCGCAGGATGATTTAAGGATTGGTGTTTTTGTGTGCGAGTGTGGGACGAATATAGCTGGTTCAGTAAATGTCGATGAACTCGTCGAGGATGCTAAAAAGATGGGTAATGTTGTGTATACGGCAAAGAACCGATACATGTGTGCTGAACCTGGGCAGGCAGAAATTAAAAAGGCAATAGAAGAGGAAAAGCTTAATAGAGTTATCGTAGCAGCCTGCTCACCACGTATGCACGAACCCACATTCAGAGAGTGTGTTTCTTCAGTAGGTCTTAACCCCTATCTCGTTGATATGGCAAATATCCGTGAACAATGTTCTTGGGTTCATATGGGCGATCGTAAGGCCGCGACAAAGAAAGCAAAAGATATTATGAAAGCCTACATTGCTCGAGCCCGTTATCTCGAAGCTCAGGATGAGACAGAAATACAAGTGACCAGGGCAACGCTCGTTATCGGTGGTGGCATATCTGGTATGCAATCAGCCCTTGATCTTGCTGATGCTGGTTACCAAGTATATCTGGTCGAGAAAGAACCAGCCGTCGGTGGTATAATGGCTCAGCTGGCTAAGACCTATCCTACTATGGACTGTGCGATATGAATACTCGGTCCGAAGATGATGGATGTCGGTCGACATCCTAACATAACACTCTTAACATATAGCCAGGTAGAATCTATCTCGGGTTATGTGGGGAATTTCCATGTTAAGGTGCAAAAGAAGACACGTTATGTAAACGCAGAAGAATGTACGGCATGTGGTGATTGTGCTGAAGTCTGTCCGGTCATCGTCCCTGACGAGTATCAACAGGGATTATCATGTCGCAAGGCGATTTATATCCCGTTCCCTCAGGCCATACCCTCTGCTTCAATCATTGATATGGAAAGCTGCCTCGGCATAAATCCGATCGCCTGCGGTAAATGTGCTGAAAAATGTGATAAGAAATGCATTGATTATGACATGAAAGACGAAGTGATTACATTCGATGTCGGTACGGTTATTGTCGCTACAGGCATGGATGTGTATGATCCTACAGAATTAGATGAATACGGTTATACAAAATACGAAAACGTCATAACAAGCATGGAGTATGAACGGCTTATGTCAGCAGGTGGACCTTCAGACGGCCATTTTATCAGACCTACTGATAGAAAAAGACCCAAGACCGTCGGTTTTATTCAATGTGGCGGATCCCGGTGCGAGAAGATCGGGAAACCATACTGCAGTAATATCTGTTGTATGAACACGATCAAGGACACATTACTACTCAAAGATCACTATCCTGATATTGAAGCCAAAGTCTTCTACATCGATATTAGAGCATTTGGCAAAGGTTTTGAAGATCTTTTCAAACG
>JAUWLY010000088.1 GCA_030613445.1 Candidatus Stahliibacteriota bacterium
AGGAACTTCTCGATGCGCCCCCCTTCTGTGGGACTTACTCGAAGAGTAAAAGAGTTACTGCCCTAGTTTCTGTAATGGCGAAATATTTGTTTACAAAGCTGCCTTTATGAGTACAATTTCAAGAAATGGATATTGCTATTGAATTGAAGAACATATGCCGGTCATTTAAAAGCCATTTTTGGCAAAGAAAGAAAGAGGTCCTCAAAGATGTCTCATTGGAGATTACTAAAGGAGAGATATTCGGATTTCTTGGTCCAAATGGTGCAGGCAAGACAACGACGATCAAGATCATTACCGGGCTGATTAGACCTGACTCGGGGAGCGTTAAAATTTTCGGACACTCTGCGAATACGCTCGAAGTGAAAAAACGGATAGGTTTTCTACCTGAATCACCCTATTTTTATCAACATCTCACGGGCTATGAATTTCTCAAAATCTCTGCTCGGCTCAGTAATCAAAAGAACTGTAAATCAAGTATTTTGGGACTACTTGAAAAAGTGGGGTTAAAACATGCCGTCAGGTTGCAGTTACGCAAATACTCCAGGGGCATGCTCCAGCGCATTGGTATTGCGCAGACGTTAGTGGCAGAACCAGAACTGTTGATTCTGGATGAACCACTTACCGGTCTCGATCCAATTGGAAGAAAAGAAATAAAGGATATAATCCTTGAGCAAAAGGCAAAAGGTAACACAGTATTTTTCTCATCTCACATACTTCCAGACGCGGAGGCTGTATGTGACCGCATTGGCATAATAATAGATGGGCAAATCAAAAAAGTTGGCGAGTTAAACAAACTTCTGAAGAAAGGGCTTAAAACCGATGAAATTACACTCGAAGATTGGTTTGTGAAACAGATAAAAAGAAATGAATAGAATTTGGGCGATAACTGAAAACACATTTAAAGAAAGCCTACGTCAGAAAATTCTCCTACTACTTGTAATCTTTAGTGTCCTCTTGATTGTTGTCTCGATCTTCCTTGAACCGTTTGCTCTAGGTGAAGCACCACGAATACTTAGGGATTTTGGCCTTGCAGTATCAGCGCTCTTTGGGGTCCTGGTCGTGGTAATAATAGGTTCAACACTCATATATAATGATATTGAGAAACGCACAATTTATACTGTAATAACAAAACCTGTTAGAAGGAGTGAAATCATCATCGGTAAGTTCTTGGGATTATTACTACTTATCATAATACTGGTATGTGCGATGGCCGTCATTCAACAACTTGTGATCTTCTTTTATGAAGGGTCCTTTGATTTTTCTCTGCTGATTGCAATACCATTCTTGATTTTAGAAATAATGATTTTACTGGGAATCCTTCTGTTGTTTTCATCCTTTTCTTCACCCGCATTGAGCGCAATGATGGGTATTATCTTCTTTATCATTGGTCATGCTACTCCTGACCTTAAATTATTTGCTGATCAGACAGGGGTGGTAATATTAAGGTACTGTGCTAATGCTTTTTATTATATTTTGCCGAATCTTGAGAACTTTAATCTGAGAATTGATTTAGTCTATAAACTACCTTTATATCCAGACCAGATACTTTTTTCAATATGTTATGGGTTGATTTACACGATTTTTCTTATCTATCTGGCAATTATTGTTTTTGAGAGACGTGAATTTAAGTAGAAAATGTGGCGTACCGCCGCACATTAATCATATAGGAGTAGGGCGTTTACGCCCGTCTAAATAATGAAAAGCTTTTCCTATCATAATCCTCCGCACCTCCACATTGACAATATGTACTATATGATAACTGCTTCAACCATGGATAGGCAGAGATATTTGCGCGCTGCCGCTAGTAAACAGAAATTACGCAACGCAATCTTCGACTCGACCGAAGAACTGCAATGCGACCTTTTCGCTTGGATTATTATGGAAAACCACTATCACATATTAGTTGGAATCCGGAGGAGTAGGATATTAGGTAAGTTGATGAATTCAATAAATGGACGCAGTTCCTATTACATTAATGGACTGGATAAGCAAAGGGGAAGAAAAATCTGGTATAGCTACTGGGATACATGCATTAGAAATAAGAATGATTTCTTTACACGTTTCAACTATATTCATAATAACCCGATCAAACATGGATTCATCGATGGATTTGATAATCTGCGTTCCTATGATTTCTCGAGTTACCGCTACTACCTGAAAACGAAAGGGCAGGAATGGCTTACAGATATGTTTATGAGTTATCCAATAGCTGATTATATCGAGAAGTATGATGATTACTAATTGGTATACGAGCCTAAAGGCTCTACTCCAAAATCCATCGCGTAGGAGTACGAACCCAGAGGCTCAAAATCCATCATGTAAGAGTACAAACCTAGAGGCTCAAAATCCATCGCGTAGGAGTACGAACCTAGAGGCTCAAAATCCATCGTGTAGGAGTAGGGTGTTTACACCCGTCCAATATGAGCCTAAAGGCTCTACTCCAAAGATACGACGTTCGGATTGTCTATTATGAAGAACATCATTGTTGTTATTCTGCTCCTCCTCATCATCGGCAATTTCTCGTACCGTATTGACCTTGGTAAATCACCACATGAATTAATTGGGGAGCTGATGTACTTCCCGTCCGGAACCGCGCTCAGGGCTTTGTCAATGGGATTTTATGCACCCTTATCAGACTTGGTCTGGCTTCGCTTTATTCAATATTATGGTGAACACCGCATGAGTGATACACGATTTGAACTCATGTACCATATTTTGGACATCCTGACAACCCTTGACAATAGATTCATGTATGCCTATACCTTGGGTGGCTTGATGTTAACCCATGATGCGCAAAGACCAGATCAGGCACGGATGTTATTGAAAAAAGGGATGCAGGCAAATCCTGATGATTGGCGTCTTCCCTTTATGTATGGTTTTATTCACTATGTATTCTTACGTGAATACCGTATTGCACAGAGATATTTTCGTATTGCTTCACAAAAACCAGATGCTCCAGATACGCCCAAACGATGGGCAGCATTTGTTACCTATTATAGGCTCGGGGATTTGAAGACCGCACTTGCCTTGTGGCTCGATCTCTATAATAATACAGAAAATCCCGAAGAGAAAGCAATTGCCGAGCAGTACATTAAAAAAATAAAGATGAAAATTGATATTGAATTAGTGAATAAAAAAATAGAGGAGTTCACAAAACTAACAGGTCGCAAACCGTTTAATTTAAAAGAGCTAATTACCTATGGCATTGTTGATTCGATACCTACTGAACCACACGGATGTCACTATTTACTGCGAAATGGCGAAGTGTATTCGACGTTCCAAACCGACTAAACAGAAAATGTAGTCGTCCGATTTACCGGATACGACGGTAGATAGATAGCTGCTTCGCAGCGGTTGTGAGTGCTACGCACGGGACAAGATTTAAAGTGTAGTTGTCTGATCCTTCAACTGCGTTCAGGACAAGTTTATCAGACTGCCCGATGAATCGGGCAACTACTTCTGGTTTGCTATGGTAAAACTACGGGGATCGGGGTTTTCGCACCAAAGGCGGAAATGCGGTAAGAATATGCTGGTTGTCCTGGTCCACTCGGAGTCATGCCATCCATCTGATACGAAGAATAGTAAACACAGCCTTGAGGTCCCGCAGGTGGTCCTGGCGGAATTGGCGGAAATCCCACGAGCAAATTATCAATAACATTGCTGGCTGCCATGAAAGGATTTTTGAACCCAGGATGAGGCCTGAGTAATGCATTAGCAGGAAATGGCGGTACACGCACGCCCGCTGCAATTGACATATTCCCTATATTTCCGGGGATAGCCGGATCAACCTGGTTTACCCGGGTATCAATGTCTCCTGGATACAATCCTACCACCAGTGTATTAAATTCCTCTACTGCCATATGTATTGAATGCATATTGGCTTTAACACTGGCTTCAAGAGCCCGGCTTCTTAAGGCAATATAATTAGGAATTGCGATGGCTGCAAGAATGCCAATCACGACTACCACCACCATTAATTCGATGAGTGTAAAACCACTTCTCTGTGCATGATTCTTTGAGACTAAGCCAGCTATGATGTTTTCCTTTTACTAAATAAGGGAAAAGGGCGCAGTGTGCGCCCTTTTCCCCTTGAACACAATTCCGAGTTTATATATACTATTATTGACCAGACGTCAGCTGAAGAGCAAGGACTGCATCCACTCCATAACCAAAGATAATATAGTGGTCGCAGTTGCTCGGCGAACCAGCCGCAGGAGCACCGAGGACATCCATGAAGTCAGTCTGAGCTGCTCCCGCAATACCAGCAGCCCATGCTTGTACAAGATGGGCCGTCCACGCGATATTATTTACGGGAGTGACCGGATTCTTCATAGTTGTCGGAAGGAGCGCATTCGGACCCGGACCACCAGCACCAGTAATCGGCTCGGCATCACCAACCGCTCTGGGATCAACTAGAACTGGCCAGGCAGCGGCATTGGTCGCTGTCTGTGCAAGATCTACCGGATAATATCCTTCGGTGATCGTGGCGAAATCCTCGATCGCCAGTTGTATCGTGTGCATATTGTTCTTTACTGATGCTTCTTTTGCTCTTTTCTGCATACTGATGAAATTGGGGATAGCGATAGCAGCCAAAATACCGATAATCACCACCACAACCATCAGTTCGATAAGGGTGAATCCCTTTTTCTTCATTCCATCCTCCTTCATAACGAAATTTTGAATCATCTTCATTATGTCCCGGTATTGTTAACGGTTACAGAGTAACCCGATTCAAAACTCAGGCTTTGAGACATAATCCATAATGGCTAGGCGAGCAACAGCCTTTTCCATTAACAATAAAGCCTAAACAAACATATCTATGAAAAGACATTTGTCAACAGATAAGTTGTGAAAGATCAGTTACTACTAATATATGCAATACTCATGCCAGTATCGATATGAATAAGTCATGGTTTTTCATGGTGGTTTGGAAGTAACATGTCTCATTAATGGATACTGTCTCATTTTGATACACTTAAGTCTCTGCCATCTTCATAGCCTCGAATCTTCTTATCCTCATATCTTCGTATCTTCTAAACTTCATTCTTTTCTTATCTTTTTCTTTTTTTTCGTGGTTTCAGTGGTTTTTTCCTTTGCGACCCAAGTCTCCGATACAAAGTTGCCCGACCCACACCGAGTATCTTTGCTGCCTTGCTAACATTACCACTACATTCTCCCAAAACCCTTTGGATCTCAGCTTCCTGCAATTCATCAAGCCTCTTTCTGGATCCGCTTGTTGGCACACCAAGATGCTCGGCTTTTATATAAAACGAATCACTCAAGATCGCCGCTCTTTCAATAACATGACGCAATTCTCTGATATTACCTGGCCAATCGCGTCTTTTCAAGCCTTCTAGCGCGGTCTTTAATAACTTCCTTTCCCCTAACCCCTCTCTGATACAGACCAATTTTAGGAAATGTTCAGCGAGCAGCGGAATATCTTCTCGTCGTTGTCTTAAAGGCGGTAAAACAATTGGAATGACATTAAGTCGATAATAAAGGTCTTCTCGAAACCTTCCTTTTCTAACCTCATCCATAAGATTCTTGTTACTTGCCGAGACTAAACGCACATTAACGCGTATGGGTTTTGTCGAACCGAGTGGTACTATCTCCTTTTCTTCTAATAAACGCAGAAGCTTCATCTGAATTGTTGTTGGTGCATCGCCGATTTCATCGAGGAAAAAAGTTCCATTGTCAGCAACGCAAAACAGGCCTTTTTTATCTGCTGCCGCACCAGTAAAGGCACCTTTTTTATAACCAAATAGTTCACTCTCCAGTAGAGTTTCTGGTAATGCAGCACAAGAGATGGTAACGAATTTATTCCCTGAACGCTTTGAAATATTGTGTATTTCCCGGGCGATTAATTCCTTACCAGTACCTGATTCACCAAGGATGAGGACTGTAGTTTCAGTATTCGCAATTCTCTTGACCATATCAAGTACATCTCTGATCTGTTTACTTTTTCCAATCGTCTGACAAGATGCTTCTACTGGTTTAACTATATTGGCTCTTATGCGTAAGAGAAGTTCATCAATACCAAATGGTTTAAGGATATAGTCACTTGCTTTATCACGTAGTGCATTGACTGCAGATTCCATAGAACCGTAGGCAGTTATGAAAATAACCGGAATGTCTGGGTAGATCTTTCTGACCTTTTTTAAAAATGTAAAGCCATCAATATCTGGCATTCTGATATCGCTGATAACGAGGTTATATTTCTTTTCTCTTAACGCCTGGAGCGCAGTCTTTGGTTCAGTAGTAGCAAATACATCATAACCTTTTTGTTCTAATGCATAGGAAAGCCACTTAATAAGGCTTTGCTCATCATCGAGTATTAAAATCCTATGTTTCATCCTGAACCGTCAGATAAGTTTTGTCACACACAAAGGGTTGTGTCTATTACAACAGAAAACACTCTGCTATTTCCTTCTTCGAGCGAAGAGCTCAGTCAAGATAAGTCTGATCTCAGGGCTAATCCTCAACTCCCTCAATGCCCCTTTATTCTTGAGCGAGAGCCCAAGGTCAAATGTCAATGATCCAATCCGTTTCATCGGTACCGCAAGCGATACGTCAATACCGTGTTCTGATATATTCTTCAGATACCAGGGATTGTAAAAATAACTGACTGCAAACCGTTCTTTGGAAAAACCCAGTTTAAACCTGTACGGCGACTGAAATTCATTTATCTGGTGATCATCTGGCCAGAATGAATGTTCCAAAGACAAGGTTAGTTTTCCACCCATGAGCTTTTTCTGGGGAGTGATACCGAATGACACTCGGGCAGGTAAATCAATCATTGTGTCAGAATCTTGTCTTTCCATTGCAACGCTACCAAAAGCTTCACCGAACAAAGAAACATCGAACAGCTCTTCTGCTCTCAGTTTAAGCCCTGCAGAAAAAATCTTTCCCTCATATTTATACAGAAAGGAATCAACCAGATAATAATTAGAAACGTAATAATGCCAGATTTCAGATACATTACCGAACAGATACGACCCACGTAAGGCAATTTCACCCAGACCAAAATCATTATTGAGGCTAAGATAAATTTCCTCAATGCCACCTTTCCCTTGCAGATGCATGTCCAGGTCATCTTCGCTGAAGAAGATATCGAATGATTGAGTAAACCTTGTTAGATTACCGGTACCAAAAATGAAGCCCTTGGTAATAGGTATCGCTAAGCTCAGGGTAAAAGGGTTGGTCCAGACTAGTCCTCGGAAATCTGAATCCTCAATGAGTATATTAAACTCAGGTCGCAACGCCAACTCAATCTTCGCTTTTCCTTTTACTCCAAGGAATGGATCTCTGAATATGCTATTGTCTTCTCCGATACCACCAAGCGAAAATATAGATGCATCAATAAGAAAAATCAGCAATGTACCCATTAATACCTACCTTGGGGTGGTAGGATATATCCCACTTTCAGGGTGTGTGAACCATTGATCATTTTATAGCTAGCAATCTCATAATTTTCAGGCGACAATACAATAAACAAACCGAAATTAGAATCCGGCTCTTCAATAATATCTTGGATATGTCGAACAATGTCGATATTGAACACCGTGTCGTCAGCGGCAAATCTTTCCAGTGCAATGAGCGGTCCTGTCGCAGTATTAAAATC
Organism: Candidatus Stahliibacteriota bacterium; assembly: GCA_030613445.1. GTDB lineage: Bacteria > Hydrothermota > Tepidihabitantia > SM23-42 > SM23-42 > JAUVZL01. Next base: position 7,622 of record JAUWLY010000088.1, read on the forward strand.
CTCGAGTGGTGCTAACAGTTGTCTAACACCGATCTCAATGGAGTCGCGCATAACAAAATGCTGTTCAGGTCTGAACGTCAATTCAGCGTAGATCGCCTTCTTATCATCTAAGATGGAATCGTATTCAAACTTGACATAGTTGCGATACGGTATCCCAGAACCTATCCAGCTTTCTGTATAAAATGGTTCTGGTCCAGTGACGATGTGACAATCATTGCTCAAATGCATAGAAGAAGTAACACTGTTCTTGACGAGAAGGAATTTAGGCGCATAACCGCCTTCTTTTGAATAGAAGTGGCTAAAACCAGAGTCGACCGGAATTATTATCATACCGTCCGCATTCACGATTTCATCGAGCTCAATGTAATTGAATGTAATAAGCAGAGAATCACCCTTCAATTCCGCAAAACGCAAAGAATCGTCGTTAAAATCTCCGCCTTCGCTTTCCCAATATTCAGCACTCATCCTTTGAAACCAATTTGCCAGGTCCTCGTCAAATTCACGGGTCAGCAAATGTATCCTCACTTTTATAGTATCGTTGTTAAGATTCAGATTGGTGTGGAGAATTAACTTTATTTCATCGAGGCCCTGATATGAACTATCCCCAAAATCGAATTCTAAGAGTATCCTTGATTCATAGTCGTTGTTCTTACCAATAACCAGGTTGGTTGATTTACCAAGGTTGGCGAATTTGTCGAATTCAGTGAGGGTATTATTAAGGGTTAATTCAAGTTCCTGTGCATCAAAATTACCTCTAATACTAAATTCTTCTTCACCGATCGGCAGTTCATTGCAGCAGACAAAAAGGAGAACTGCCAATAATGCGAATCGTATCATAATCAGATAATATTCAAATATTTAAATAAGTCAAGGATGCGTAATCGCCGTCTTGGATAAGTTTAAGAATGCATCCCCAAGTTCGGGGATGCCAAGCTCATAGTATATCTCAGCGATAGCTTTATAGAGAACTGGTTCATCCGGTTTAACGGCAATAAGTTTGTTATAACTATCCATTGCCATTAGCATCAATCCATTTGTTTTGAACAAAACAGCTTTCAAGAGGTGAAGCGTGAAGTAATCAGGTTTCTGTCGTCCGATATTGTCACTAATCTTGCGTAAACCGTGGATTGCTGTGCTGTCAAAGATGTCTATTGAACATGTAGCTGTACATAATGTGTCGCTATTGCGGATTGCAAGAACCTTTATCGTGTACATACCAATCAAATCTTCAACGTTCTTTGGAAAGAGGAAAATAGTATCGGTCGTTGCTATGCTGGAGATGATTTGTTTACCTTGCTGCAATCTCATATTATACCAATTTGCACCTGGATATTTACTCCATATGATGTCAGGCCTTGGATCGATCAAAAAAGTATTGCCCGGGCGTTGAATGACCATTTGCAGGGTATCCTTTCCCTGTTTAGCTAAACTCCTAGCTGTCATTTCTCCATTCCATTCTTTTAATTGGTACAACTCCTTAAAAAGTCCAAGCACCTTATTTGATATAGCTGGTACGCCAGATGTGATACCTGATGTATCGAGCGTGGGTATTGCGAAAGACTTAATTGAATTGATAACGTCTAACCTGCCATCCCTGTAAAAGATAGTAGTAGATCCAGAATCACCCAGGATCAATGTGTCGCTTTCAAAAAGAAAATCAAGTACCTGGACCTTGACAAGGGTTGTTTCACCAGGGTGGACCAGCATTACGCCGCTACTCACTGCGGTAATGATACCTGTTGGATAAACTGATTGTTCTGCAAAAACCGTCAATAAAAATCCTAGCAATACCAAGCAGAGCCTCATAATCTCCTTTCACTATTCACTGATTATCCGCTAAATTCAGTTATTTTTAATGCATTCGATTATAATGGAATACTAATCCATGTCAATATTGCGCTTGCCTCAATGTTTATGAAATAATAGCCTTGAAATCAAAACTGATTTAACTATAATAATCTATGGATATAGAAGAAATACGAAATGACTTTCCTCAATTGTCACAGGGTTTCATATATTTCGATTCTGGCTCTACTTCACTAAAACCCAGATCGGTCATAAACAAAATGAAAGAATAT
>JAUWLY010000327.1 GCA_030613445.1 Candidatus Stahliibacteriota bacterium
GGTGCAATTGTATTACATGATAGGCTACTTAGCTATTGCGGAGCAGGGGATAAATATATTACACTGTTAAGCTGTAGCCTAAACAATTTGGTTGATTATCTCCTTAAATATTGCAAAAGATGAAGAAGATTGTAAGGGCACACTTGTATATTTCGGGGATTGTTCAGGGGGTCTGTTTCAGAGCATATACACAGGAAACTGCACAAGGTTTAGGCTTAACAGGCTGGGTAAGGAATCTTCATGATGGCGGGGTTGAGGTCATTGCTGATGGTCCAAAAGATAAGATTCAAGAACTTATTGAGTGGTGTCATAAAGGACCACCCGGTGCCGCAGTTGATAATGTCGAGATTAACTGGGAAAATACTACTGGCGAGTTTCCGAACTTTGAAATAAAATATCGATTATAACAGGGACACATTATGGTGTGTTTCTACTATTCAATTAATACATAAATTCTTTATAAAATGACATATGCTTCTCAACAATGGCTTCCCAGCTAAAATATTTATGAATGGTTTTACATCCTTCTCGCCCCAGTATAGAAGCTAGATTTTTGTCTTTTAACAGTTTAATTACAGCCTTAACAAATTCCCTATTATTAGATGGGTCTATTAATAGGCCATTTTCTCCAGAGGAGATGACGGTTCTGATCCCGCCAAATTTAGAAGCAATGACAGGTATTCCGCAAGCCATAGCCTCTAATACAGTCATACCAAAGGGTTCGAAAATGGACGGTAAGGCAAATAATTTTGCATGTTGGTAAGAAACAACGAGCTTATCATCTGGCACATACCCTATAATGTGCACTCTTTTGTGCATGTTTTTCTCATGTACAATCCTCTTCATCATAGCCAGAATCTCCAATTCTGTTTGCTGCGGTTCAGGTGAACCACCCCCAATAACAAGGTGAATGTCAGGTATTTCCTTTCTTACAATATCAAAAGCATTGAGCAAAAGGTCGTGCCCCTTATTTGCGTCAATTCGGCTCAGACAAAATATATATTTTTCAGGCAAATCTGTTTTTATCTTTTTCTCATTTGGTTTAAACGGCTGAAAATTGTGAATGTCTACACCTGGAGAAATAACAACGATATTGTCCGCTGTAAATCCATATAACTGCTCAATTTTTTCCTGTTGGAGCTTGGTCGTTACTGTTTGTGCCTTTACTGTTTTGAAAATTCGAAGTTCTTCTACAGTTCTGTGTTTAAATTTGTATTTTTTCTCCATCTCTTCAGAATTTCCACCCATCTTTTCACGTTTCCATGCCCCTATGGAATGAGCAGTAAAGAAAGCTGGTTTTCCAAATGCCTTTGCTACATCGAGTGTTACAATCCCGGCATCTACGTAATGACCATGGAACAGATCGTAGTGAAGATTATTTGTTTTAATGAATTTTATCATATTCTCTGCAAACTCTGGTAAGATGTCGTAGATATCCTCTTTGCGGATGAATTTCTCGGGTCCTGCTGGTACCCGAATAATCCTTACATCAGGATAATCCGGAACAGAATCAATCTGCTTCTTTGCAAAATCAAACCACCGTGTGTAAATATCTACTTTTATCTTACTTTTGAATAGTGCCTTGGCTAACTGTAGCACATAAACTACCTGTCCACCTGTATCTGTCCTCCCCAATTGAGGAACCGGATCAAAATATCCATGCGTACTCAGCATGCAAATATTTTTAATCTTGAGTTCTGGTTTTCCTTTCATTCTTCTTTACCCCGTTGGAATGCCGGATCTTTCATGACGCGGATAATAAATGTAGAATAAATTATTTCTTAAAAAAATGTCTGGCCATTTATCGTGGGTTTTCCTACGGGGGCTACTCCATACTCAGACATTACAATAAGGTCAGCCATGGGTTTATGTGATGATATTATTTTGTGTTCGATCTCAAGTATCTTCTCAAGAAATTCATCCTGTTCTTCTCTCGCCCTTTGCTTACGCGCATCTCTTGTATCAACATAGATCCGGTCAATGAAAATATGTTGATGAATATTTTTCAACATAGTTGTATAGGTTCCTTCAACAATGACTGTTTTGATTCCTTTAAGATTGATTATTTCTTTAGTAATGTGGTCCTCATTAAAAATTACCAATGGTTTTTCTATTTCTTCTTTTTCCTTCAAGATATCGCTAAGATTCTGATCAAGTAATTCAAGACGAACTTCAGAAAGTCCAACATGGTTAATATCTTTCCTGCGCATCTTAGCATTTGTCTTTGGTGGATATACAAAGTAATCATCCTGTTGAATAATAAGGCTTTTTATATTTCTTTTTTCAGTAAGTAATTCAGCAAGAACCGCAGCGATTTCTGACTTACCACTACCTGATTCACCTGCAATAGTAATAATGAATTTGCTTTTGGTTTTTATTATTTTTAGGAGGAGCAAGTCTAAAAGGCTTTTTGCTGCCTTAATATGCCCTTTATGTATAACAAGCTTGTCACCCCTCATCAGCTCGCCATACGCCGGTTTTCAAGTATTCATCTATTGACCGAGCAGCAACCCTGGCGTCACCCATTGCCAGAATTACAGTGGCACCACCGCGTACTACATCGCCACCAGCCCAACATCCTTTCTTAGAAGTCTTCCCAGTCTCAGAATCAACTTCGATATTCCCCCATTTGCCGATTTTCAAATCAGGTGTGGTTTGAGGGATAAGAGGGTTCGGGCTTTGGCCAATTGCACATATTACAGTGTCTATCGGTGTTATGAAATTCGAACCGTCAATCGGCACGGGTCTCCTTCTTCCTGAAGCATCAGGTTCACCTAATTTCATTTTTATACATTCCATCTCTTTGACCCAGTCTCTTTTATCACCAACGTATTTCACTGGCAGGGTAAGAATATCGAAAATTATTCCTTCCTCTTCTGCATGATGGATCTCTTCTTCTCGTGCTGGCATCTCTTTACGCGAACGACGGTATACATTATGAACCTCATCTGCACCAAGACGCAGGGCTGTCCGTGCACAATCCATCGCGACATTACCACCGCCTATCACTGCAACCCTTTTGCCGCGTACTATAGGTGTATCATATTCCGGAAATAGATATGCCTTCATGAGATTTGACCGGGTAAGATATTCATTCGCCGAATAAACACCATTAAGATTCTCACCCGGGATATTCATAAACCAGGGCAGGCCAGCGCCAGTACCGATATATACAGCATCAAAATTTTCAAGGAGCTGATCAATCGTTGCTGTTTTTCCAACGATAAAATCAACTATTAATGTTG
>JAUWLY010000089.1 GCA_030613445.1 Candidatus Stahliibacteriota bacterium
CAAAAAAGTCAAACTATATCTCGATGAAAAATTAGTAGAAATCGATGGTGATATTGATGAAGAAGCTGTGGTAAAACAAATAGAAAATGCTGGTTATACTGTTGAAAGGAAAAAAGGTGATTAAAAGTGGGAGCGGGCTTCTGCCCGCGAATATCAAGCCCAGAAGGGCTTTCCCACATAGAAGATTTTATCAGCCAGAGGCTGATAAAAGGAGATAAATTATGAAAAGTTTAAAAGGAACAAGAACAGAGAAAAATCTTTTGACTGCGTTTGCAGGAGAATCACAGGCAAGAAATCGCTATAACTACTTTGCTTCACAGGCGAAGAAGGAGGGTCTCGAACAGATCTCTGGAATATTTGCCGAGACTGCTGATAATGAGAAAGAACATGCCAAGAGATTATTCAAATTCATGGAAGGCGGTGAAGCAGAGATCCAAGCTTCATTCCCTGCTGGTGTAATTGGTAAAACAGAAGAAAATCTAAAGGCAGCTGCTGATGGTGAAAATCATGAGCATACCACTATGTATCCCGAGTTTGCAAAGATAGCTAATCAGGAAGGATTTGATGATATTGCAGATGTTTTCAGAGCAATTGCAATAGCTGAAAAGCAACACGAAAAGCGATATCTAACACTGCGTGATAATATACTGAATAATCGGGTCTTCAAAAGAGATAAACCAATCAAATGGCGCTGCAGGAATTGCGGTTATATTCACGAGGGCAATGAACCGCCAGAAAAGTGCCCGGCGTGTGCACATCCAATGGCATATTTTGAATTTTTAGCAGAAAACTGGTAATTGAAGGAGGTGAAGTTATGAGTGAAGTCTCTGGGAAAGATCCAAGTAAAAAGGAAGCTTTGAAGCACTTGATCAACAAATTACATGAAGGTGCAGATCTTGAACAAGTTAAAAAAGAATTTAAGGATTCTGTTGGTGATATATCTGCAGTAGAAATATCAAAAGCTGAGGAAGAACTTATAAAAGACGGTATGGCTCCTGAAAAAATACATAAACTATGTGATGTTCATATTGCACTTCTTCGTGAGTCACTTGAAAAAGAAGAAATACTGGCTGTTCCAGGACACCCTGTACATATTCTTATGCAAGAACATAAAATTCTCTTGAAGATTGCTGATGATCTGAGGAAAATTGCGCAAGAGATAAAAAATAAGGGAAAAAGTGTGGTTGAACAATTCAACCATATTGAAGAACACCTCAAGGCATCACAAAGCCACTATAGCCGAGAGGAAAATGTTCTTTTTCCATATCTTGAAAAACATGGTATAACACAACCTCCGGCAATGATGTGGATGGACCACGATAAGATAAGAGAAATTGAGAAAAATCTTTATAAAATCATCGATTCTTACGAAAAAACAGAATTTCAAGATTTTACAAAAAACCTAAAAATATCGGCAATAGCACTGGCTGAAATGCTGTCAAACCATTTTTATAAAGAAAATCATATTCTCTTCCCTACCGCATTAAATGTAATCACTGAGGCAGAATGGACCGATATCAGAAAACAGTTTGATGAACTTGGGTATTGTTGTTTTACACCAGAACCTGGTAAGTTTGCTATGAAACAAACAGAAACGTCAATAGATAAACCTGAAACAAAAGATATGGTTCAATTTGAAATGGGAAGTTTATCAAAAGAAGAGATAGAAATGATTTTTAACACTCTCCCTGTGGATATTACGTTTGTTGACAAAGAAGATACAGTGCGATACTTTAGTCAGTCTAAAGAGAGAATTTTTCCAAGAACAAAAGCACATATTGGTCTTAAAGTTCAGCAATGCCATCCTCAGAAAAGCGTACATATTGTTAATCAGATATTGGAAGATTTTAGAAGCGGCAAAAAGGATGGAGCTGAGTTCTGGATCAACATGAATAACATGGTTGTCTATATAAGATATTTTCCTGTACGTAATAAGAATGGCGATTATTTAGGTTGTTTAGAGGTTACTCAAAATATTGCTCCGATAAAGAAGATTGAAGGCGAAAAAAGATTGTTGTGAGAGCTCTAAAAAACTATTTTTGAGCTCTCTCGATTACAGTGATTGATTAGAGATTTCTGGACTTTTCCAGAAATCTTATTGTGAGGTATGAATGAATCTGAAAACTCTGCATAAAATTAACTATGGATTGTACATCATCAGTTCTAAAAATGACAGTAAAGTCAATGGGCAGATTGCGAATACTGTATTCCAGTTGACTGCAGAACCACCAACAATAGCTGTTTGTATAAATAAACAGAACTTGACCCATGATTACATCCAAGAAAGCAAAGTCTTTACTGTTTCTATTCTGTCCATTCAAGCCACGATGAAATTCATAGGTCTATTCGGTTTCAAATGCGGTCGGGATATGGAGAAATTTCAAGATGTTGAATACAAAATCGGCAAAACAGGTGCTCCAATCGTTTTGGATAACACAATTGGCTATTTAGAATGTGAGGTCACTGGTAGTATGGATGCCGGTACACATACTTTGTTTGTTGGAAAACTGATAGATGCAGAAATAATCAATGACAAGGAACCCTTGACCTATGACTACTACCACAAAGTATTAAAAGGCAAGGTACCAAAAACAGCGACAACATACATCAAAGAGAAATCAGAAAAACCAAATAAACCCCATGAATTAAATAAACAAAAAAAGGAGTCAAAAATGGCAAAGTACAAATGCACAGTATGCGGGTATATATATGACCCGGAAAAAGGTGATCCAGATAACGGTATAAAACCAGACACACCGTTTGAAGAATTACCAGAGGACTGGGTATGTCCGGTCTGTGGTGTGACAAAAGACCAGTTTGAAAAGGAGGAATAAAATGGCAGTGCGCCAAATAAAACTTGGGGTGTATTCTGTGGGGTCGATTGATTGGGACAGAAGATTGTTTGATGAACTCATACCACTTCCAGACGGCACGAGCTATAATGTCTATCTTATAAAAGGTAATGAGAAAACAGCGCTAATTGATACAGTTGACCCACGTAAAGAAAATGAACTCTTTGATAATTTAAAGGAAATAGGCGTAAATAAAATTGATTATGTTATTGCTAACCATGCTGAGCAGGATCACTCAGGTACTATACCTAAAATACTTAAAGCTTTTCCAAATGCCAAGGCAGTAACAAATGCAAAATGCAAAGGGATGCTAATAGATTTGCTATTGATTCCTGACGATAAATTTATAGTAGTAAATGATGCTGACACTTTGTCCCTGGGAAACAAAACTCTCCAGTTCATTATGGCACCGTGGGTTCACTGGCCTGAGACAATGCTCACGTACCTGCAGGAAGATAATATCTTGTTCCCTTGCGACTTTTTCGGCTCACATCTTGCGACGAGCGATCTCTATGCAACAGATGAGGCAAGAGTTTATGAGGCAGCAAAGCGTTACTATGCAGAGATTATGATGCCATTTAGAAATAGCATTAGTAAACATATGGAGAAACTAAAGCAGTTCGAGTTTGAAATGATTGCACCGAGTCATGGTCCTATTCACAACAGACCTAATTTTATTCTCAATGCCTACGAAGATTGGATCTCTGATGATGTTAAGAACGAAGTACTCATCCCTTATGTTTCAATGCACGGCAGCACTGACAAAATGGTTCAGTTTCTTGTAGATGCCCTCATAAAAAGAGGAATAACAGTAATACCCTTTAATCTTACCAAAACAGATATAGGTCAATTGGCAAAGGCTCTTGTTGACGCCGCCACCATAGTTATTGCCTCTCCTACTGTGCTGGTCGGTCCACATCCAGCCGCAGTCTACGCAACATATCTTGCCAATGCCTTAAGACCAAAGACCAAATTTGCATCAATAATTGGCTCTTATGGTTGGGGTGGAAAAATGGTCGATACAATCACAGGTATGCTTGGCAATCTTAAAGTAGAATTAATTTCACCAGTGATCGTAAAGGGATATCCAAGAGAAAAGGACTTTGCATTATTAGAAAAACTGGCAGATGAGATTCTAGTTAAGCATAAGGAACACAATATCGTTTAAAAGGAGAACTATAAATGGCGGAAAAAGAAAAATTGGATATGTTCTGTTACCAATGTGCCCAAACTGCAAGAGGCACAGGTTGCACTGTAAAAGGGGTATGTGGAAAAGAAGCTACAGTCGCCCGGTTACAGGATAATCTGTTGCTTGCTACCAAAGGGATGGCGGCTTATCTTTACCATGCCCGTGAGTTAGGTTATACTGATACCAAGATAGATGCCTGTTTGGAAAGGGCATTCTATTCAACATTTACCCATGTCAACTTTGACGCAGAAGACTTTGTTAATCTGGCTGTTGAAGCAGGCAAGATGAATATAAAAACGATGCGGCTTCTCAAAAAGGCTCACATTGAAACTTATGGAGAGCCAGAACCCACAAAGGTACAAACCGGAACAGTCAAGGGTCAAGGAATTATTGCAACTGGCCACGGTCTCAAAGCGCTTGGAGAGTTACTTAAACAAACAGAACAAACCGGAATAAATGTCTATACCCATTCAGAACTCCTACCTGCCCATGGGTATCCCGGCTTGAAAAAGTATAAACACCTGGTTGGTAATCTGGGAAAAGCGTGGTTTGACCAGAAACAACTATTCTCAAAATACCCAGTGGCAATCCTCGGAACATCAAATTGTGTCCTGATCCCTAAAGAAGATTATCGTGACAGAATGTTTACTACCGGACCTGCGCGCCTACCTGGCATACAACACATTACTGGATATGATTATGCACCTGTGATACAGAAAGCTAAATCATTGCCAGAACTCGAGGAGAAGCCCGGCGATGTTATACTCACTACAGGATTTTCCAAGTCAGTAGTCTTGTCTTTGAAAGATAAGATTAAAGACCTGGTCCAAACAGGTAAAATTAACCATTTCTTCCTTGTCGGTGGCTGTGATTCGCCGCTCAAAAAGGCGGTATACTTTCGGGAGTTTGTTCAGAGTTTACCAAGAAATACAGTTGTCTTAACGCTTGCTTGTGGCAAGTTTAGAATCAATGATCTAAATCTTGGTGAAATAGAAGGTATCCCAAGACTGATTGATCTGGGGCAGTGCAATGATGCAATTGTTGCCATAGAAATTGCTGAGGCTCTCGCCGAATTATTCGGCATGGGAATCAATGAACTTCCATTAACCCTGGTCTTGAGTTGGATGGAACAAAAGGCTGTAGCTATTCTCTGGAGCCTGCTCGCACTCGGGATAAAAGGTATTTATCTTGGCCCTATCTTACCGGCATGGATTAATGACGACATACTTGAGGTCTTGAAAGAAAAATATGATTTGAGACTTATAGGTAATCCAAATCAAGATATAGAGCAGATATTAAAGCTAAAATAGGAGGTTAAAATGAGTTTATTTGAACCGAGTGAAGTATTTCAATTCGCAATAAGGATAGAAGAAAATGGCGAAAAATTCTATCGTCAGATGATTCAAAAATTTGAAGAGCCAACGGTAAAGGAACTATTCTCGTTCCTTGCGGATGAAGAGATAAAGCACAAGAAAATATATGAAGAAATGGTCTCAAAAATTGAAAAATATGAACCCTTTGAGACTTTCCCAGGGGAGTATTTCGCCTATCTACGTGCCTATGCAGATAATATTATCTACACCCAGAAAAAATTCGATGAAGAAACAGCAAATATCAAAGATATAAACGCTGCGATCGACTATGCAATAAATGCCGAATTGGATTCTATCATGTATTATCAGGAAATAAAAAATCTCATTCATGGGAATCAGAGGAAAACAATTGATGGCATCATTGAAGAAGAACGAAGACACTTTGTGAAATTATCAGAGATTAAAAGGACGATAAAATAATTGTGTGTATACAGATCAGACAATGCCTGATAAATCAGGCGACTACAATTTATCAATCAACTGTAGTCTTTCGAGGGTAGTTGACCAATTCATTGGGCTATGGATCTTTTCTCCGCGTGTATCCGTTTAGATATCCGCGGAAATCAGTGTAATTCGGTCATGTGACTGAATTGAAAGGAGGTAAGAAAAATGACTAAAAGATTGCAAATCTATAAATGCGATGTTTGTGGAAATATTGTCGAGGTGCTGCATGAAGGTGCAGGAGAACTTGTCTGCTGTGGTCAACCAATGAAACTCATGGAAGAAAACACAGTTGATGCAGCAAAAGAAAAACATGTTCCTGTGATTGAAAAAACAGCCGATGGAATTACCGTTAAAGTAGGAAGTGTTGTCCATCCAATGGAAGAAAAACATTATATCGAATGGATCCAATTAATTGCAGACGGCAAGTCTTATCGTCAATTTTTAAAACCAGGTGGAAAACCTGAAGCCACATTCAAAATAACTGCTGACAACGTGAATGCTCGCGAATACTGTAATGTACATGGTTTGTGGAAAAACTAAATTCAAGGAACAAATACAATGATAAAAGAAAAAATAAAGGATGCCATAAATAAACAGATAAATGCGGAGATGTATTCAGCATATCTCTATTTATCGATGTCTGCCTACTTTGAATCGATAAACCTCAAGGGATTTGCCAATTGGATGAAAGCTCAAGTTCAGGAGGAAATGGTACATGCAATGAAATTCTACGACTATATCAATGAAAGAGGTGGTAGGGTATTACTAACTGCCATAGATGCACCCCCAACACAATGGGATTCATCTCTGGCTGTTTTTGAATATACGTACAAGCATGAACAAAGAGTGACTGGTCTGATAAATGGTCTCGTTGATCTGGCAATATCTGAGAAAGACCATGCTACAAATAATTTTCTGCAATGGTTCGTAGCTGAACAGGTTGAAGAAGAATCATCGGCTGATGCAGTCGTACAAAAACTCAAGATTGCAGGTGATCGAAGCGGTGGTTTATTTATGCTTGACCAGGAACTTGGGCAACGGGTTTTTACTCCACCAGTTGCTGAAAAATAAAGTTTGGAAACAAGACAATCAGGAGGTAAAAAAATGAATGACTTCAGTAAAGAAATTCTGGATGTAATTAGGTATGCGACGAAAATGGAGATTAGCGGTAGAAGCTTTTATGAAGATGCTGCTGAAATGACAAAAAACGAATATGGTAAACAGGTTTTTAAGAAACTTGCTCAAGATGAATGTGGTCATATAGAGAGTTTTGGTGATATTTTCACAAATGTCTTAGGCAATGAAGAATGGAAGCAGTACATCAACCAGGAAGAAGAAGACAAAAAAACCGTTCTGAATCAGCTGAAAACGCGGGTTGAAAAACAAGCTCATCAAGACCGAGCTAGTGATCAAGAGGCATTAAGGATCGGCATGGAGCTTGAACGGGGTTCTATCGATCAATACAAAGAATGGGCGACTAAAACTGATAATACAAAAGTCAAAGAAATATTTGAGAAAATAATCAAAGAAGAAAAATACCACTACGATCTCCTCCAGGCAGAGTATGATAATATCACCAATACTGGTTTTTGGTTTGATATGGCTGAATTCAGAATGGATGGCAAATTCTGAATTAATGAGTAATAATAAATTATCCTCAAGAAAGGTTGTCTAAATGTGGAGAGGTAAAGGAGGAGCTGATGTCTAAACAGGTTAAGGTAACTAGAACACTTGATTGTCTGGGATTATATTGTCCTCAACCACTTTTCCAAACGCGTGAAAATATCGATAGCATTGAGGTAGGCGAAATATTAGAAGTTATCGCAGATGACCCTGCTGCGGAAGAAGACATCAAACGGTTTACAAAGAGGACAGGACACGAAATAGTGTTTTTTGAGAGGGAAGGCGATACCCTTAGGTTTTTAATAAAGAAGGTGAAATAGGAGGACCATCATGGATGATAAGAAGTCAATCCTCTATATCCAGACAAGCGATAGCCCCGAAAGGCAATACTCACCATTAGTCCTGGCACAAACTGCAAAAGCTATGGACATTACACCGAAGGTGTATTATCTTGGTCAAGCATTGAAAGTACTCGTTGCTGGCGAAGCTGAAAAAATAAAGCTCGGGGCGTTCCCGACTATTGCGGAAATGATAAAGCAAACACTTGATATGGGTATTGAGATTTATGTATGCGAAGCATCAAAGCAGATGTTCGGTTGGGATAAAGTCGACTTGATCTCTGGTGTTAAAATTGTGGGCGCAGGGACTCTAAACGATCTTGCGCTCGAAGCTGATGCAACTATGTGGTTTTAATATGACCGTTTACCTTGATTACCAATCTTCCAAACCGGTTGATCCTCGAGTTATTACAGCAATGAAACCCTATTTTTATGATAAATTTGGTAATCCATCTTCTCTGCATCAGGTTGGCGATGAAGCCACAAAAGTTTTAGATAATGCACGGCAAGCTATTGCTAATTTCATCGCCGCAGAAAAAAATGAAATTGTCTTCACATCTGGTGCAACCGAGTCAAATAATCTCGCTCTTATCGGATTTGCACTACGGAATAAGAACAAGGGTAATCATATCATTATATCAGAAATCGAGCACATATCCATTCACAATATAGCAAAGCTTTTGACTAAGAATGGATTTACCGTTTCCAAAGTTCCTGTAGACCAATTTGGGAAAGTCAGTATAGAAAAAATCGAAGAGCGTATAAACGATAAGACTATATTGATCTCGATCGGCTACGCAAATAACGAAATCGGTACGATCCAGCCAATTGGAGAAATTGGGGAATTATGCAGGAAGAAAAACATTGCATTTCATTCAGATGCTGTACCTGCTGAAGGTCTCTTACGTTTAGACATGAATACAGACAATCTAGACCTTCTAACACTATCGTCTAACGATATTTACGGCCCCAAAGGAATAGGAGCCTTGTACGTGCGGAAAGGAATCAAATTGAACCCTCTCATTATTGGTGGCGGCCAAGAACGCGGATTGCGTTCTGGTTCTGAAAATATTCCAGGTATCGTCGGAATGACAAAGGCAGCTGAAATTGTGGAAAGAGAAACGAGCGAAGAAGTCAAAAGGTTCATCCGATACCGTGATATGCTCATAAAGAGTATTTTAGAGAAAATCCCTAAGTCCCATTTGAATGGGCATCCAATAGATAGGCTTCCTACTAATGCACATTTCCGATTCGATGGTATCGAGGGTGAGTCACTACTCCTTTCACTAAAAGACGAAGGTATCGATGTATCAACAGGATCAGCATGTTCTTCAAAAACGCTCGAACCTTCACATACTCTAATAGCAACGGGTCTGCTGCACGAAGAAGCACATGGTTCCTTGCAAATAACCTGTGGTAGATTCACCACAGAAAAAGACATTGATACGTTTTTAAATATCATTCCCGGTGTAGTTAATAAATTACGCAGGCTGTCCCCGTTGTATAAAGAGGAGTAATAGAATGAAGCCAACACAATATTCCGAAAAAGTTCTGGACCATTTCCGTAAGCCCAGGAATGTCGGCACATTGGAAGGTGACGATGTTGCAGTAGGACGTGTCGGAAATCCGGTTTGCGGTGATATTATGGAGATTTACATAAGGGTCAAGGATAATAAGATCCTGGACATGAAATTCAAGACCTTTGGTTGTGGTTCCGCGATCGCAACGGCAAGTATGATTACAGAGTTGGCTATGGGGAAAACATTAGAGCAAGCAATGAACATCACAAGAAATGATGTAGCTAATGAACTGAACGGACTACCACCGGTTAAAATGCACTGTTCAAACCTTGCCGCTGATGCTCTCA
>JAUWLY010000213.1 GCA_030613445.1 Candidatus Stahliibacteriota bacterium
AAGGGAACAATTACAATAGGCGAAGTTGGTTTGGGTGGAGAGGTTAGACCAGTATATGGCATAGTGTCCAGGTTAAAAGAAGCTGAGAATATGGGATTTAAAACTGCAATCATACCTCGTAAACATTCGTCACTTAAGAACATTAAAATGGATATTATTGGCGTTGATGATGCGGGAGAGGCTGCTAAGATTACATTAGGTGATAAGAAGCAAGGGTAGTCATGTTTAATTACACAAATTCTAAATCCGAAGCACTAAATACTAAACAAATTCAAATTACCAAAATGATAAACCAAAAACAAACTATGTTGATTTTGAACATTTGGATTTGAGATTTAGATATTGTTTCGGATTTCGATATTAGAATTTAGCTCAACGTAACGAGGTTTATTCCCAGGAGGAAAGATGATATTCTTTAAGCGCGAAAATAGATTTGTTTTAGATTCGTCAAGTATAATAGATGGAAGAGTTATTCATTTATTTGAGAGAAAATTTTTTGAAGGAAAAATAATTATCCCAACGTTAGTAAGATTTATTGTAAAAAAATATACCGGCAATAAGGGCGAAAGGGCAATAAGTATTTTGAAGAGGAATGCAACTGTTAATTTTGTTAAGGAAAAAACTAATAGATTGGTTGAAGAGGTTTGTGTTTTAAAAGTTGCACAGAAAAGGCATGCGAAACTTTTTACAGTATCAGACGAGGTTTGTCGACATGCAAAATTCTATCCCCACGTAAGTATTATTGATATTAGAGATCTCTACCGAGTTTTGACACCTATTTTTATACCAAATAAGTTGATTTATGTAAAGATATTGAAAAGGGGAATGAATCATACTGAAGGAGTAGGTTATATTGAGGGTGTAAAGATTGTTGTTGAAAATGGCGCGAAGTGTGTTAATCAAACAGTCAATGCACGGGTGACAACGATGCTATCTTTTGAGACTGGGAATTTAGTTTTTTGTACTATGGAAGACAAAAAAGATGTGAAATCATTGATATCGGCGAAAGACCAGAGAAGCCAAAGGTGATGCAAATGGAATATCTTGATAAATTACTGGAAAGACTCACCTTAGCAACAGGAGTTGGCTATTCAGGTGATATAAAAGATGTTATTTTACAAGAGTTGCAAGAATATCATGTTGAAGCAAGGATAGAACAGGACGGTAGTGTTTATGGTTGTTTGAAAGGACAAAAGGATATTGGTATAATGATTGCCTGTCATATTGACGAGGTTGGTTTTATGGTAAACTCTATAGATGATGCAGGTCGTATCAGTATTAGCGGAATCGGTGGTGTTGATGTTCGTATACTTCCTGGCCAGGAAGTTATTGTTCGTGGAAAAAAGGAGTTAAAGGGATATATTGGAGCCAAGCCTCCTCATTTGACTACCAGAGAAGAACGTAAGAAAGTTTTACCTATTGAAAAATTATTCGTTGATACAGGGCTTAATCCGCGTGAAGTAAAAAAGTTAGTTAAAATTGGCGATTGTATTTCGTTTCTTGGGACATACAAAAAACTACAAGGGAACTTGCGTAGTGTAAAAGCTCTTGATAATCGGGCGAGTGTTGCTTGTGGTTTGCTTGTATTAAAAGAGTTGTTACAGATGGAACGTTTGTATAGTCTACATTTTGTGGCAACAAGTCAGGAGGAATACACAGGTCTTGGCGCGAGAATTCATTCTTATAAATTGCCCATACACTACGCTATCGTGGTTGATGTAAGTCATGCTGAGCATCCGGATTTAAAAGATTATGAATGTTTTCCTTTAAATAGCGGACCGGTGATTAGCCGAGGTGCAGTGATACCAGAAAAATTGAGCGATTTGCTTATTGAAGCAGCAAAGGAAATGGAAATATCCTTTCAGATTGAACCTCTACCGACGCGTACTGGCACTGATGCAGATGACATCGCGTTTAATCGTGAAGGCATTCCAACATGTGTTATTGGTATTCCATTGAGATATATGCATACACCGGTTGAAGTCGTTTCCCTGAAGGACATAGATAGAACCAAACGGCTTATTATTAACTTTATAAAAAGATTAGAAAAAAGTAAAAAGTAGACAGTAATCAGTAGTCAGTAGGTTGACATATAGTAAATTTTAGGTATAATGGAAAGATTTTATGAGGAGAATTATATTTTAAAAATGATTTTTACTTTTCGGCTATTTTTCTGTTTCAATTTTAATTTAAGTACAAAAGGAGGTTAGTTTAATATGCCTGAGAAAGATAATAATATTATGGATAAAATTGCCGAGTCGAATAAATCGGTTGTTACAGGAATCGACGAGAAGGACATTGAACACTGGATTACAATATCTATTCTGGGGAGCGAATATAAGGTTCCAGCAGGCCTTACGATTATGCAGGCAATGGAGTTTGCTGGGTACAGATTTGTCAGGTCATGCGGCTGTAGAGCTGGATTCTGTGGTGCCTGTACAACCGTTTACAGGATAGTGGGGGATTATCGTCTGAAGACTGCAATGGCATGTCAGACCAGGGTTGAGCAGGGTATGTATTTGACCCAGATTCCATTTACTCCGGCTGAAAGAGCAAATTATGACATAGATAAACTCTCTCCTGGTATTGAGCCATTTCTCACTCTTTATCCGGAGATCCTAAGGTGTTTGGGCTGTAATTCCTGTACAAAGGCATGCCCTCAAGATATTGATGTAATGGAATACATTGCAGCAGGTAAACGTGGAGATGTTGCATTGATGGCTGAATTGTCATTTGATTGTATTCAGTGGGGTCTTTGTGCTATGAGATGTCCAGCAGAGCTTGCACAGTATAATTAAGCACAACTGGCAAGAAGATTACACGGAAAATACGAAACTCCACTTCCTAATCATCTCAAGAACAGAGTAAAGGAAATTGAGCAACGTAAATACAATGAGGAACTTGATAAGCTTGTGCAAACCAGTACTGAGGAATTAAAAAAAGTATATACTGCACGTGATATTGAAAAGGCATAAAGGAGGCAATGATGGCTGAATTGAAATTTATTGGTGGTTATCCAGAATACATGCGAAAATTCATCGATATAGTGAATAAAACAAGGGCAAAGCGAAAGGACTATACACCCATAGCAATGACCATGGAACAAAGGGATGAGGTTTTAAAAGTGCATCCAGATTATGCTCCTGGTGGTAAGCGTTCAATATCTATTGGTCTTAATAAAGGGGATATGGCACCGAATGAAGTGGCTGATTTGATAGAGGCATACCCGTTAATTCAAGGTAATGAAGTGGATTTGACCAAACCTGACCTTTCTGTTGATTTGCTTATAATTGGAGGTGGTCTTGCAGGAACAGCGGCTGCAGTGTGGGCTAATGACAAGGGTGTTGATAAGGATCAGATACTTCTCGTCAACAAACTGCGCCACGGCGATGCCAATTCAATAATGGCTGAGGGTGGAACCCAGGCAGCAGACAGAGAAAATGATTCGCCGGCAAGACATTTTTTAGATGCTATTGGTGGCGGTCATTTTACAAATAAACCAGATGTTTTAAGGGCACTTGTGGAAGATGCTCCTTTGATAATGAAGTGGCTTTGTGATTTGGGTGCAATATTTGATAGAGAAGAAGATGGAAGTTTTGTGGAAAAAGCTGGCGGCGGGACATCAAGGAGAAGAATGCATGCCTGCAAGGATTATACTGGGCTTGAGGAATTAAGGGTAATTCGCGATGAATTCAGAAACCGTGAGATACCATATTTAGAATACTATCCAGTAATAGAGCTTCTTACTGATGGTAGCAGGGTGACTGGAGCTGTGCTATATAATCTCGAAACTGGTGACTATAAGATTATTCAGGCAAAGGCAACAATTTTGGCAACCGGTGGTTTTGGTAGACTCCATGTTCGTGGGTTTCCAACAACCAACCATTATGGTGCAACCTGTGATGGTGTTGTTCTTGCATACAGAGCAGGTGCAAAATTAAGGGATACTGATACAGTACAATACCATCCAACTGGTGCAGCATATCCTCAGCAGATTATCGGTCTTTTGCTTACTGAAAAATTGAGGGGTATGGGTGCCCAGCCTGTGAATAAAAATGGCGAGGCATTTGTTTTTCCTTTAGAACCAAGGGATGTTGAAGCAGCAAGTTTTATAAGGGAATGTTATGTTAAAGAAAATGGTATTGTAACGCCAACAGGTATGCGCGGAGTGTGGCTTGATACACCAATGATTGAGCTTAAGAATGGAGAGGGTACAATAGAAAAGTCATTTCCTGGCATGTTTCGAATGTTTAATCGATTTGATCTTGATATACGCAAGGATCCGGTTCTGGTTTTTCCTACGCTCCATTATCAGAATGGTGGTGTTGAATCTGATCCATGGGGTAAGACTAATGTAGATAGCCTTTGGGTAGCAGGTGAAGTTTCAGGCGGTATACATGGCAAGAATAGACTTATGGGTAATTCAACGCTTGACTGTCTTGTTTTTGGTAGAAGAACAGGAATTTCTGTTGCAGAATATTTAAAATCTGATGTAAAGCATGGAAAATTGATGCTGGAACACATGAAAAACTATGTTACAATGCTTAAACAGGCAGGAATAGATACTACAAGAAAGGCGCCAATATTATTGCCAGATTACCGCGGTAAGGCAGTTCTGGCAAGAATGATTGATGTATTTTAAACAGATGGCAGATAACGGATAGCAGATAACAGACAGGCGATAAGAGTTTATAAAAAGTTCGGGGTACATAAAGCGCCCCGAACTTTTTTTCTTTATTTATCCGATATCTACAATCAGTTATCTGTTATCGGTCATCAGTAATCCGCTATCCGTCATCCGTTTAAGATTTTCTCCACTTCTTCTTTATCTACATCCATTACATAAGGAATATCAGAGATATTGGCTGCATCTTTTGTCAATGCTGCAATGTCATCCCGTGTAATGTGTTTGAGTGCGAATTTTCGACTACCAGTCATCAATTGCTTGAGCCCTTGTGCAAGTCTTTCTATATAAGTATATACGCCCAATGCACCTGCAGGAACACGGTCAAAGTCTTTACCCAATTCTTTCTTTAGTTTGGATGCAGTTACAAATATCTCTTCCTTTTTTGAACCAAATCGTTCAATAAATACAGGTACTTCATCTTCGTCAATTTTCTTACCAATTGTTTTGCCGACCATTGCTGCACATAAGGGACCACGTGCCATGCCAACCATTTTTGTGTAAGGTGCACCAAGTGCTAATGCTTTAAATATTTGATCTTCAAAAGCCAAACCACCGGCAAAAGCAATATCTGGAACATACTCTCCCTTTTTAGCAAGCTTATCTGCATAGAAATAGGTGAGTGAGTGAATTTCTACAGGTGGCATACCCCATTCAT
>JAUWLY010000331.1 GCA_030613445.1 Candidatus Stahliibacteriota bacterium
TTTTGAAACCGCCCTAAGAAAATGCTACGGCTTAATAAATAAAGCATTTGAAAAAACATCGGTTGAACTCAGTGAGGTTTTTGAAGAGCTGAGCGTATTTTCTCCTGAACTGACAAGCTCAATTGAACAAGAAAGAGAAGAGACCGAACAGAATGATTCATTGGTGAGTTTTTTAAAGGATCACGCCGGAGAAGTTGATTATGAGAAACTCTTTACTGCTCAAGCATACCTTCTTTGTGCGACATCGCGCTGTCTTGCGTGGTTTGAACAACAGGACACTCAGCCCCAGAGTGTTGAAGGTGTTGAAGGAAATGTCCTCTATTATAAGCGATATGAATTTGGCGAGATCATTGTGGCAGATACTGGAAAGAATGTTTACAAAAGAGATTTTGCCGTGATAATCGATCTTGGCGGTGATGATATCTATAGATTAGGTGCGCAGGTAGGCAAGCTGCATTTAATTATAGACCGCGCTGGTGATGATCAATATGAAGGCGACAATTACGCTATTGCCTCTGGTCATTTCGGCGTCTCCATTTTGATCGATGAACAGGGCAATGATATATATCGAGCACAGAGTTTTTCAATCGGTTGTGGTGTTTTTGGTGTCGGGCTATTGATTGATAAAGTCGGTAATGACACTTATTATGGCGATACCTTTACCCAGGGCGTAGGAGGTTTTGGCATCGGCATACTGAGAGACGAGCATGGCAATGACCTGTATCAAGGCGCCCTTTATGCACAGGGTTTTGCTTCAACCTATGGCATCGGTATCCTTGGTGATCAAAGCGGTAATGACCGATACATAGTGCTCGAGAAATACACGGATGAAATAAGGTATCTTGATCACTACTTGTCTTTATCCCAGGGTTTTTCAATTGGTTTCCGACCTGACCTGTCAGCTGGTATCGGCATTATCTTTGAACGTGGGGGTAATGACTACTACCTTGCAGATATTTTTGGTCAGGGGGCAAGTTACTGGTACGGCATCGGTGCAATTGTCGATGATGCAGGCAATGATTCATACGTTGCTTATCAATATGCGCAAGGTTCAGGTGTGCACATTGCGCTCGGTGTTTTGGTTGACATGTCTGGGGATGATAACTATGTAGCCAAAGGTGTGTCGCAGGGGTGTGGGCACGATCTCGCATTAGGTATATTATACGAGATTCAAGGTGATGATTCTTATGTGGCTTTTGACCTGAGTCAGGGTGCTGGTAGTGCCAATGGCGTGGGTTTACTCATTGAGGAATCAGGTGATGATGTTTATTCTGTGAGGCGCGCGCATAATACTCAGGGCTACGGAAATTTCCGCCGAGAATACGGGAGCGTCGGTATGCTAATAGACATTGCAGGAAAAGATACTTACTATAATGGTAAGGATGCAACCCTTTGGAAAAAAGGTGAATATGGTATTGGTATTGACTGGGAATGATTCAGTATATCAGGGGATCAGGGGATCAGGATATCAGGGGTAATTTAAGCTTATGATTTTATTATTATTTGCTCTGAGTCAAAACATCGATTTTGAGGATCTATATGGTAAGGCCACAACCTCGCTTGTACAGTTCCAGGTAGAACAAGAATCAGCCTTTGCCCTGCTTGTGGAATTGGGTAAAGATTCCTTAGATGCAGATACAACGATCGCATTCTTAGTTGCGAAATTCGATACTAAGGGAGCGAGAGAACGACACCGGATGAAAGATATTTTCAAGGAAATTGGTGAACCTGCGATTAGCGGTATTGTTCGTAATATCACTTATCGCGGAAGTGATGAGGAATCGCGCAGTCTCAAGCAGTCATTATGGGTATTAGGCGAGATCGGTAGTGAGAAGATTGTTGAACCAGTGTCACAATTTATCAATGATGAACAGTGGCAGATTAGGTCAAGTGCCCTTACCTCGTTAGGAAAAGCGAAATCCAGAAAAGCACTCCCCTTTATCGTCCAGCGGTTGAATGATTCGATTCAGGTTGTCAGGAAATCTGCCTATTATGCGCTGAGTCAAATAGCCACGGTTGATGACCTTGAATATCTAATTCGTGGACTTGATGATAGCTATTATGCAGTTAGGTACGCAGCAGTTAAAGGCCTGGTTGATATCGGGCAGACAATGAGTGAAACCTTAGTTGAATTGATTGGCGAGAGTACTTCAAAAGATTATTATCTTCTGAAAATCCTGGGTCAGCTTGACATACCTGAAGAACAGATGTTCAGTCTTGTGGAAGAAGTGAGTCCAGAGACACGAGTTCTGATTTACGAGACCCGGCAAGACAAAGAATCCTTAAGGCGGTTTTTGGAGATCGAAAAGAATGTTCTTTTATTGAATTTTCTCCTTGAAAAAATGGCTGAAGTACCATAAACATGTAAAATAGGCTTCGCTCAACTCAGCCAAATCCCAAGCACCAAATTCTGCTCGTTTGCGGCACAATATCAAAATCCAAATGACCAAAACGTCCCTTTTTTAATTCTCATTCCAGTTTTTTACCAGCCCTCCATCTTGACAATACTGGAAATATATATACTATTTCTATATATGTCAGAATGGATCAAAGCAAAGAGGATGAGC
Source organism: Candidatus Stahliibacteriota bacterium (assembly GCA_030613445.1). Taxonomy (GTDB): domain Bacteria; phylum Hydrothermota; class Tepidihabitantia; order SM23-42; family SM23-42; genus JAUVZL01. The sequence goes on from JAUWLY010000331.1 coordinate 2,568, forward strand.
GTATTCACGTCGATACCGTACGGAGGCAATCCTGCATGGGTTGTATTGGCGGCAAGCGGTCTGGCTGATGAAACCATGCGCAAGATAGCGAATGATCTTAATCCTTTAACAGATACTGGTTTTGTCTTGCCCGAACAAACAAAAGAAGCTGATATTTATCTGCGTTTCTTTACCGGCAGTGGCGAGGTTAACTTCTCTGGTCATACAGCTATAGCAACATACTTTGCTCTCAGTGGCGAAAACCTAATAGCCTTTAAAGAACCCAAAACAACCATTCGACAAAGAACCAAAGCCGGCATTCAACAGGTGGACTTGAGGGTGAAAGGTGATAAGGTAACTCGGGCAACCGTGGTTTTAGCTAGACCAAACTACATGGAGCCATCGATCAATCCAGTTGCAGTCGCTAAGTTCTTGGGTCTTGCACCTGATGATCTTACGGGTGTAGGTCTACCTTTTGACATTATCTCGGCGGGTTTTTATGATCTGATCGTGCCATTAAAGTCCTTGGATGATATGCGGAAGCTGATGCCGAATTTTTCAATAATGGATAGTGTATGCACGCGTCTTGGTATACATGGCGTAATTGTTTTCTGCAGAGAAACCTTTGATGCCGGCAATGATGCCTTTATGCG
>JAUWLY010000309.1 GCA_030613445.1 Candidatus Stahliibacteriota bacterium
TCTGGGGTATCATAGACCTGGTGTAGATATGGCACATCAATGGAATCCCGGGCCTGTGGATAGGCCTGGTGGTCAAAATCAATCCTCTCAATTGGTTCAGCAAGAGTATAAACCACTTCATGATTCATCAGCATTTTTTTCTGGAACTCGGCAATGCAAATTTCCCGACGATCAAACGTATGATAAATCACCTTCTGGTCATGATCGTAGAATTCTGGGTCCATCTCAAATAATGATTCTGTGTAAGTCAATCGTACTTGTTCACCCGTATCATACTTAGCAAGGTACAGATCAGCACCAGTTATCGTATGTCCATTAGTTTCGATCCGATGAAAAACTACATACTGCCCATCAGCTGACCAGCAAGGACTTGCACCAACGCCGAGATGATAGGTCTGCCCGTTCGATAAATCGAACACATTGAGTTCACCATCGAGGCTTGAATATACGATACGCTCAGTATTGGACGACCATTCAGGATAAAAAAAGCCGGCTTCTCCCTGCTTGGTAATGCATGTTTTTTCTCCAGTCCCAAACTCTAGGAGCCATAACTGGTCCTGATCGTCATTATACACTACATATTTACCATCAGGTGAAATTGGTACCAGGTTTGCATACGTTCCAAGATCGTATTTTCTTGAACCCTTGCTTTCCATCACAAATAATTCAGAACCTATGGTGAAAGCAATTGCACCCTCATTTGAAAAACTGACCTGACCGCTTTGAGAACAGAAACCGTACAATTCTCTGATGCGCCCGGTCATCAGATCATAAAGAGCTGGACACTGTAATCCTTGTGCATTGATAAACTTGAATCCGATATGCCGCCGGTCTGGTGCAACTGAATAATAACGACCACAGCCCGGAGATGAAACGAGTATTTCCATTTGTCCATTTTCGATGGCATAGATCGTAGAACAATGATTGTCAGTTGTGATTATACGGTCATGCAGCAAAATCGGGTCATTGAAATACCCATCCACAAAATACGCATTGAGTATAGCAAGAATAAAAACACTGATCATGAGGTCATCTCCCTACTTAAGGTATTATAGATCAGGCACCTGGTTGTGTCAAGCAATGAGTGTTTGTCTAGAAGAAAATAACCGAGACCAACAGAGTCATTATAAAAATAGCAAAAGTCGGTATTACGAGGAGTGCAAAAAACTTTTTTAGTGGAACATTAAAATATTCAATCGACACTGCGACACAGGGGTGAACCGGTGATATAACATAGCCGAAGAATATGCTCGTGTATATCAACGCAAAAACAGATGGCGTGATAGCCGCGCTCGCGAGATATACAGGCAGGACAATAGATGCCGGCAATAAGACACGACCGGTTGCAATGCCAAGGATAAATCCGGCAACCACGCAAAGTGTTATAGTAGGTAGCGGTATCCGGGCGATCAGATCAGCGATGTTAGATGATTGAAAAATATGAAGAAATAGAAACATGCCTAAGATTATCAGCGTGAAATTCCAGGCTTTCATTTTCTTGGTAATATCCCAGAGATTTAGTTTAACTTTGCTTATCAAACACGCGAGCACGAAGGCCGTAATGACGCCAATGAGTGTTGCGATCTCTTTAACCGGTAGTATCAGTATTTTTTTAAGTAAAAAATCAAGAATTGGCGCAACAAAAATAATAGCAAAAGGCACAACCAATTTTTTCAATGAAAAGGGACTTGAATAATCTATACTCCCCTTGACCCGACGTACAAAAAATACATATCCGAGAAAAAGCGCAAAGAAAAAAGTTGGCATTAAATAAAGCATTGCAGTATAGACACTGAGGTCAGATATCTTGGCCGAAGCGATAAGTGCCGAACTCAATGGATAAATCATGACAAAGAGATGTCGAAACCAGTCATTGATCGCAACTTTCAAATCGTTCGGCACGCCCTCACCACCTTTCTCCAAGATCGGTGCCGAAAGCAGCGCACCGCCAGGCATTGGCAAAAGACCCATTATTGCGGGCGATAAAGCCATGAGACCTTTCCTACCGATGCGCAGATTATTCACCAGGTCATCCATCTGTCCGCTCTGTTTCATGGCTCCTCCGATCATCGGGATAACACCCATTGCCAAAGCCAAGAAAATGATGGAAAGATCAGTCAGTGTGAATAATATCTTATCAAAGATGGTAATAACCGGCATGGTGAATAATCCCAAGACAATTGCACCGCAAAAAAGAGCCAGGGGAAGACTCTTACGCGCAACGGCGAGAATTATAACGAGCGAAACTACAAAACCAACCCAGGTGAAGATCATACCCCCTTCTTTATCGTTCGACTGAGTTCACGTCGAAGTCCTCTCCCTAAAAGGGGGAAGAAAGTGGGGGTGTACGAAATCTGAATCCTCAAAACGCGCTTTGTTTTTCCGCAAAAGATCGTAGTTCATGGAAGTAGGTGTTTTGAATTTGAAAAATTATGATTTAGAATTTGTTTGGGATTTGGAACTTGGGATTTGGAACTTGTATAGAAATCCATAGGATTTCTATACATTACAGCAATAACTCGGCGATTTGCACGGCGTTTAATGCAGCACCTTTCCGCACATTGTCCGCAACGATCCACAAAGCTAAACCGTTCTCAAACACAAGATCTTTTCTAATTCTTCCAACAAACACAGCATCTTTTCCAACCGCATTAATCGGTGTTGGATATGTCCCATCTTTGTCAAAAACCTCGACGCCTGGAGCTTCTTGCAGTATCTCAATCGCCTCAGCTGGTGAAATGGGCTTTTCGAACTCAACTGACAGAACCTCACTGTGCCCGACATAAACAGGGATCCTTACGCATGTTGAAGTTATTTGTATTGATTCATCATCAAAAATTTTTCTTGTTTCATGAAGCATCTTCATTTCTTCGGACGTATAAGCATCGTCATCAAACCCACCGATCTGCGGGATGATATTATTACCGATGGGATGGCTAAAAACTGCATCTTCTGCCTTCTCAAGGTCATGCCCCATAGACAGGTATTCAAACTCGTATCTCAATTCATCTAAAGCAGCTTTGCCAGCACCGCTCACTGATTGATACGTCGCTACAAAAATCTTTTTCACCTTAGCCTTTTTATGTAGTGGGTAAAGCGCAACGAGCATCTGGATAGTTGAACAATTAGGATTAGCTATAATACCTTTGTGCTTACTTGCTTTCTCAGGGTTTATTTCGGGGATAATAAGGGGCACTTCAGGATCCATACGAAAGGCATTTGAATTGTCGATAACAATTGTTTGCTCAGCAAACTTGGGCACGATCTCTTTTGATAACGATGCATCTAAGCATCCAAAAACTATTTCCGCCTGACCAATCAATTCATTGTAATCAGTCAGTACCTCGATTTCGCGTTCCTTAAACAATATTGTCTGACCCTCACTGCGTTCAGATGCAAAGAGAAGCAATTCCCTGATCGGGAAATTCCTCTCCTGTAAAATTTTGATGACTTCTTCACCAACCAACCCGGTTGCACCAAGCACCACAATATTCTTCATGTATCTATTATACTGTAAATGGCACCAAAGTCAATGTTTCCAGCGACTAACTCTTACT
>JAUWLY010000294.1 GCA_030613445.1 Candidatus Stahliibacteriota bacterium
GCGGTCTTTGAAAATCCGGATCGTTTTATTCAAGTATTCTTCACCATACTTGCCAGCGATGTGATCCCTTAATTGTTTCAGGGTCTTTGTGTTGACGCGGATTGAATCAGTACGCATATAGGTGATGAGACCGATACGTCCTTGCGGCAGCCTGATCCCCTCATAAAGGCTTTGGGCAATGTACATTGTTTTTTTAGCAGAAAACCGTACGTGTTTTGACGCTTCTTGTTGGAGCGTGGAAGTGATAAATGGCGGAGGTGGTGTTCGCTTTGGATTTGTTACCCGAAAGGATGTGACCTTAAATTTCGTGCCTTTTTTAAGGGTCGTCTTAAATCGGTCTAATTCCTTTTTATTTTCGATCTTTCTGAGATCTCCATCTATACGCCAAAGCTTCCCGGTAAATTTCTCGTTGCGTTCAGTTGTGAAATCTGCTTCGGCAACCCAATACGGTATTGATTTAAAAGAAGTGATTTCTTTTTCGCGTTCAGATACAAGACGTAGTGCAACACTCTGGACCCGACCAGCTGATAGCCCTCCTTTAATGATCTTCCAAAGTATCGGACTTGTGTAGTAGCCGACTATTCTATCGAGGACTCTTCTCGCTTTATGCGCATTGACCAGGTTCTGATTAATGACCGTTGTATTGGCGAGGGCTCTTTTTACATGTTCAGGTGTGATTTCATAAAATAAGGCTCTTTTTATTCGCGCACCATTAGCGTCTAACTCTTCGGCGAGATGCTGGGCGATTACCTCACCTTCGCGGTCTGGGTCCGGAGCCAAAAAAATCTCCGATGAATTTTTGCACGCTTTCTTTATTTCCCGAATAATACTTGCTTTACCTCTTATTTTAATGTAGCGCGGCTGGAAGTTATTTTCAACATCAACCCCGAGGGTTGATCTAGGCAAATCTTTAATATGACCGCGCGATGAAACCAATGCGTAATCCCGACTAAGAAAACCTTTGATCGTTTTACATTTGGTCGGCGATTCCACGATGATCATTTTTTTATTTATCTTCTTTTTTTCTCTTCTTGCTTTCTTCTTCATATTTGCGGATTCATTATACTCATCGTTATTTCTTGTGTCAAGAGTGGGTTTTAATTTTTTAGAGAATTGTGTTGTCGATAAGTCGGGTCTTGCCAAAGAATACAGCAAGCGCAATAAGTGTACCGGCGCCGAGTTTCTTAACTGGCGAAAGAGTGTTTTTATTGACTACTGCGATATAGTTGATCCTGCCATTTTTTTTCTCAATCATCTGACGCATCATTGTCTTTGCTCTTCTAGGGTCAGAAAATCCTTGTCGAAAATCATATCTGATTCTTCTTAATGCTTGATACAGAATGGTTGCATTCTTTCTTTGTCTGGGTGAGAGATAGATATTGCGCGAGCTGAGTGCTAAGCCGTCTTTTTCTCTTATTATTTTACCAATAATTATTTTAATATCCAGATTCAAATTTCTTGTCATGCATTTGATGATCACGCCTTGTTGATAATCTTTTGCACCAAAGACCGCGATATCAGGTTTGACAATATTAAACAGGTTCAAAATTACGGTCGTGACTCCTTGAAAGTGGCGGGGTCTTGAAGCCCCGCACATGAGACGGTTGAGTTTTTTGACATAGACATAGGTTTTATAATCCGGCGGATAGATTTCATTTACTGACGGGCAAAAGATAAGATCAACCTTTTCTTTTCTGAGCAAAGCAACATCCCTTTTCATGTCTCGCGGGTATTTGGCAAGGTCTTCATGAGGACTGAATTGAGCGGGGTTTACAAAAATCGAGACTACGACAAATTGCGATTTCCTGCGGGCGATGCGCACCAAGGACAAATGCCCTTCGTGCAAATATCCCATAGTCGGCACAAAACCTATGGTTTTACCATTCGCTTTCACTTTCTTAACAAGACGTTTGGTTTTGGCGAGCGTCCTCATGATGCGCATACGCTATTATAATCAGCTCAGAAAACGCGTCAAGCATAATGGCACAGAGTGATTAGAAAACGTTAGATCGTTGAACGTTAGTATCGTTAATATCGTTTTAATCGCAAAGCTGTGGATCCCACTTTGCGGGACTGTTTGTTCCTTCAGCGAAGCATGTCTCCAGCAAAGCGTATATTCAATCCGCTCTATGCGGATGTGTATTCAGCGTAGCGTGTTTTCAGCCAAAGGCGTGCTAATCTGCTTGACTTTTGGGTTTTATCGGCTATAATAACACAAGTATTAGCAAGGCTCTTAGGTCATTTCACAGCTTGTATTTTTTACTGATTTCTTGATAAAATTACAGTAATTTACTGATAATTTATAGCATATTTAATAAGAAAGGAGATTCACAATGGCGTTACTCGAGATTAGATGGCATGGCAGGGGAGGCCAAGGTGCAAAGACAGCAGCACTGCTCATAGGCGATGCTGCAGTTGAGACTGGTAAGTATATACAGGCGTTTCCAGAATACGGACCGGAAAGGATGGGTGCACCGGTTTTTGCATTCAATCGTATTGCTGATGAACCAATTCTGCAACACTGTGGCATTAAGACGCCGCAGATTGTTGTGGTTCTGGATCCAACTCTTATGGAAACCGTCGATGTAACCGAAGGTTTACCCGAAGACGGGGTAGTTTTAGTTAATTCACAAAAGAGCGCTGAGGAGATAAAGAAACAACTTGGTTTAACCTCACAAAAGGTGTATGTTGTTGATGCCAGCAAGATTTCTAAAGAGATACTGGACCGCGATTTGCCAAATACGCCGATGCTCGGTGCTTTGATAAAGGCTTCTAAACTATTAGAGTTCGAACCGATGTTGGCTTCTGTTCAAAACCGTTTGAAAAAGAAATTTCCCAATCGGCCTGAAGTTGTCCAAGGTAACATAAAGGCAATTAAGCGAGCGTATGAGGAGGTGGGGGTATGAAGAAGGAGAAAGAGGGCTGGAAAGACCTGCCAATCGGCTTGGTTTTAGGAGCCGCAACCTGCTTGAATTTTGAGACTGGGGACTGGCGCAGTGAGAAGCCGATCTGGGATTCAGAGAAGTGTACGCACTGCCTTCTCTGTTGGATTTATTGTCCGGATTCGTCGATCATTGTTAAAGACGGTAAGGTGCAAGGGATTGATTACAAGTACTGTAAAGGATGCGGTATTTGTGCTGAGGAATGTCCACCCAAGGTTAAGGCAATCACCATGGTAAGGGAGGAGAAATGATAGTCGCGAGAACAGGAAATGAGGTGATGGCTGAAGCAATGCGTCAAATTAACCCTGATGTGGTTGCTGCTTATCCAATCACCCCGGCTACTGAGATTGTTCAGTTGTTTTCCAAGTTTGTTCATGACGGCTTAGTAGATACTGAGTTTGTGCCGGTTGAGAGTGAACACTCAGCCTGCAGTGCCTGCGTTGGTGCTTCTGCTTCAGGTGCGAGGGTTATGACCTCGACTGCCTCCCAGGGACTGGCTTTGATGCACGAAATTCTCTTCATTGCTGCTGGTCTACGTCTGCCTATTACTATCTGCTTGGTCAACCGCTCTTTGTCGAGTCCGATTAACATTCACTGTGATCATTCAGATACCATGGCTTCAAGGGATGCTGGTTGGCTGCAGATCTACACAGAAAATGCCCAGGAAGCCTATGATACAACGATCCAGATGGTTAAGATAGCTGAACAGGCTTTACTCCCGGGTATCGTGTCAACCGATGCCTTTATTATCAGTCATGGTATGGAGCGGGTCGAACTTATTGACGATAAGGAAGTACCGAAGTTCCTCGGTGAGAGAAAATTGAATTACTCATTGCTCGATGTTGACAATCCGATTACCCTTGGACCTCTGGATTTGCAGGACTACTTTTTCGAGCACAAGCGTTCTGAGATCGATGCT
>JAUWLY010000345.1 GCA_030613445.1 Candidatus Stahliibacteriota bacterium
GAGTACATTCAGGACCATGCAAAAAAACAATTGTCTGTCCCTTCGCGCGGGGTCAAGCAAGCTGGGTTTTATGTTTTACGTGGAGCATACATGCCGGCAGTCCTGGTCGAGTGTGCCTTTGTGTCAAATCTAGCGGAAGAAAAATTACTGAAGCAGAAGTCATTTAGGAAAAAGCTTGCCTACTGTATTTATAGTGGTATCAAAAATTATGTCGAGGATTATGAGAGGAGACTGAATAATTGAACAGTAACCCGATCGGCATATTCGATTCCGGTATCGGCGGTCTGACCGTAGTTAAGGAAATACGCCGGATTTTGCCGAACGAGGATATCGTTTATCTAGGAGATACAGCGCGGCTGCCTTATGGAACGAAATCAGTCGATGCTATTATTCAGTACTCTCTGGAGAATGCTGATTTTCTCATTTCAAGGGGAGCAAAACTTATCGTTATTGCGTGTTATTCATCTACTTCAGTTGCTTTTGATATCGTAGAGAAACATCTTTCCGTGCCGGTGATTGGTGTAATTCAGCCTGGTGTTGAAAGGGCGATTGAATTAACCAAGAACGGAAAAATCGGTGTTATTGGTACAAGCCTGACAATATACAGTGGCGCTTATGATAAAGCTTTTCGCAAAACAAATGAGCGGTGTGAGGTATTAGGCAAGGCCTGTCCATTATTCGTTTCGCTCGTTGAAGAGGGCTGGCTCGACCATCCGGCGACAGAACTTATTGCCCAGACATATCTTCGACCATTCAAAGAAGATAATGTCGATACCATTCTCTTGGGTTGTACACACTTTCCTTTATTAATGGAGGTTTTTCAAAAAATCTTGGGAAGCGTTAATTATGTAGATGCCTCCAAAGAGGTGGGCGACAAGGTAGCGGAAGAATTGGAAAGATTGGATCTCGAACACGAAGAGCCGGGCGGCGACCTGGCGATTTACCTGACTGACCTGTCAATGAATTTCAAAGATATCGGTGAACGCTTCTTGGGTGAACCGATGAGAAATTTTTCGAGGGTAACACTTAAAGGAACACAGTGATGCAATATGCGATACAGAATATCGGCTATTCCAGTAAAAGCGGTGGGGAATGGTCATACGTTGTATGGCGTGGCAGCCCGTATCGTCTTACGGCATCGTTATACGGAAAAAGACGATTAACGAAAAACGACTTACCATACGGGTGGCGATGCCCAATAACTACCAACATTAAACAGGATATTTGCTATGAGAATCGACGGTAGAGAACCTGGTCAATTACGAGATGTCAAGGTTGAACTCGATTACCTCGAGTATCCTGCAGGTTCGTGCTTGATTACCTTTGGTAAGACAAAGGTACTCTGCGCGGTCAATATAGAAAATAAAGTTCCTCAATTTCTACTTGGACAGGGTAGAGGTTGGCTTACTGCTGAATATGCAATGCTCCCTGCTTCCACTAAAGAAAGGACCGGACGCGAAGCAAAAGCGGGTAGGTTGAGCGGTCGCACTCAAGAAATCAAACGGCTCATCGGTCGTTCTCTGCGACCTGTTTTTGACCTCGGTTTAGTTGGTGAAAGAACCTTTATTATTGACTGCGATGTTATTCAGGCTGACGGTGGAACAAGAACCGCGGCAATCAATGGAGCCTTTCTTGCCCTCTACAGTGCAGTGGAGAAAATGATGGTCAATAAGGAATTTTCTGCTTTTCCGATAACTGATTTTGTTGGCGCAGTGAGTGTGGGGATTGTTAATGGTGAAATACTGCTCGATCTATGCTATGAAGAGGATTGCGAAGCAGAAATAGACATGAATCTTGTTATGAGTGGACGGGGTAGATTGATCGAAGTCCAAGCAACTGCTGAGCATCTTCCAGTCGACCGCACTGAATTCGACAAGATGATCGATTTAGGTGGACAGGGTATAGAGCAACTTGTTGACTTGGAGAAAAAGTTCCTTGGCAGAAGGCAGATATAAGAAATTCCAAAGGATAGTCAGTGAAAAACAACGGGGTAAACGTATTGACCATTACCTGATTATTGCAGGTATTGGTATCTCACGTAGTTTAACACAAAAATTAATCGATAGAGGCAAAGTTTTAGTAAATGACCATCCGGTTAAACACTCATACCGTGTTAGGACCAGTGACGATATTTCAGTTAGCTTTGAGCTTCAACCTGCACCTGAGATAAAAGCTGAGGATTTCCCGCTCGACATTGTCTATGAGGATGACGATATAATTGTCGTCAATAAACAAAAAGGGGTTGTCGTTCATCCAGCACGCGGCAATTTCGAACACACCATGGTCAATGCTTTACTCCACCACTGTGGTCGATTACCGACTTTAGGGGACCGGATACGACCAGGTGTCTTGCACCGACTCGACAAGGACACAACTGGTCTAATCATGTTTGCCAAGACCGATGATGCACTTTGTAAAATCGCTAAAGCAATACAGAAAAGGTTTGTTAAAAAGAAGTACGATGCTCTGTGCTGGAACTATCCAGGTATGCCTGATGGCGTGATTGAGGCGCCGATAGGTCGAAGCGGGTTAGACCGGAAGAAGATGGCTGTGACACCTCTTTCCTCAAAAGAGGCAACGACCAAATACGTTGTGAAAGAGCGGTTTACAATCGCCACCTATCTGGAGGTTTCACTCATTACTGGACGGACCCACCAGATAAGAGTACATTTCAAACATGTTGGTTGTCCGATTATCGGCGACAAGGACTACGGGGGTAGGAGTCCAGGTGTAGTGACCAAAGGAAAAAACCTGCCAAAATTCAAGGCGATACTCTCGTTCAT
>JAUWLY010000198.1 GCA_030613445.1 Candidatus Stahliibacteriota bacterium
TACCCAGGCACAGATTGGTGAGTTATTAGGCGGTGTAGACTATGGTGCGGTTTATCAATTACGTTACCGAATGAAGGAGCGGCTTACCCAGGATAATGTACTGCAACTTCAGTATCGTAATATTGAGCAGACAATAAAGGAAAATGTTGAATGTTGAGATTTGACCCCAATTCCCCTCCAGTAACCGCAATGGATTCAAGTGGTTTCGAGAGTGAACTTTCAGATTCAGTGTTAGTAAGGCTTGCCCTATATGAAGAAGTAGATAATCCTATAGGTACTGGATATAATAACGCCACCAGGATTATTCGTTATTTGTATCGTGGACGTGGCTATGAACTCCTTCTTGCCTTTTCTTCGGAAGGTGATGTGAAGTGTGTTTCAAGTTCAGATGAAGGGGTAACCTGGAGCCAGAGTCAGGTGATTGGACAAGGGCAATTTCCGACCCTAGTTTTGGATTCTGGAAATAATCCTTGCTGTTTATTTGGTCGTTGGGTAGGACCGAGTGGTTATGGTAGCGCGCAACTTTACTACACAAAGTTTATAGATAACCACTGGACAACCCCGGCTCTCCTTATGTCTGTTGACTCAGTCTATATTGGTATCCCAGAATATGCAATTCCTGCACCTTCAGCTAGTGTTGATTCTCAAGATACCATACATGTAACATGGATGTCGCCGATGGGACAAGAATACATTCATCGTTTTGCAGTGTGGTATGGTAATCTTTATGCCTTTGACACTGTCCCTGTATTCAACTATGTACAATTAGATACCATATGGGTCTATGAATCATCGCCATGTCCAGCATTAGCTATTGATGGTCTACAAACTACTCACGTTGTATACGAAACTGACCCTGCAGCGCCAACGTTATTTTATCGCTATCGGGAAAGCGGTATTTGGAGAGAAAAAGAAGCGATTGAATCTGAGGGCTGTTACTATCCAGACCTTGAGTTTTTTGGCGATCGTATTCATCTGGTCTGGGATTACAGATATCCAGATACAACAGTGGCTCATGAACTGCATTATCGTAGTAAGTCAGCGGCTGGTTGGGATACTATAATGAATATTTATGAACCATTACCATTCAATGTATTCGGAGAACCAGTAAATGCAGGTGGATGGTATACAGTCTGGGCTAACCAGGATATTTATTACTCAAGATTTAATGGCACATACTGGGAACAACCCGAAACCGTTCAAGTTACACCTGAAGTCTCTGCTCATCCTACCGCTCTTTTTCGTCAGAACATAAATGATACATGTCTTTATATTGCCTGGACCGAAGGTGATTCAGCGCCTTATACAATACAATTTGAAAAGATTACTGTGCCGAGTGTGCCAAGATCCTATGCTAATCTGGGTCAGCCGATTCAATCGCCATACTGTCTTGAAAGAGATGGTTACTGGATATTTGGGGATAAACCTTATGAGAATGTTGATTATGGTAATGACAGTTTGAGTTACAAATTTACTGGTTTGGATGCGACAAAAAAGTATCGTTTAGCCCTTTCATACTATTTTAAACCAAAGCCACCAAAAGGCCCTGGGATTTCTGGATCTACCAAATCTATTGATATTGAAATGAGAGAAATTAACATTTCCAATAGTCTGGTATCAAGAAAAACTGTTCTCTCTGAGGGCGATCAAAAAGGAATTGGCAGATTGATTCAAGAATTAGTGATTGACGGTATTTCACTGGATACGTCATTTATACGACCGCACAGGTTAGTGAGAATCTCAATCTGGTTACCAGAAGAAATTTACGCAGACGGTGAAATAATAAGTGTCATTAAAAAAGTGAAAGGGAAAGTTGTGGTCTGTGGCGAGATCAGCCTATACGAATTTAATGGAGAAGAAAAAGAATTACCCGGTAAGATAACGAGCGGATCTCAAAGCAGTGGCGAACAAGTGTTTATGCGACCATTTATCTTTGATAATGTATACCCGAATCCAACAAAAGGAGTGCTAAAAATAAAATTCAATTCACCAGACGAACGTAAAGTTACGATAAAGATGTATGATGTAGTGGGAAGATTGGCGGAAACGATATTTGATGGTAAAGCAAAAATCGGCATGAATGAATTTCTGATAATGCCGAAAGAACTATCTGTCGGTGTTTACTTTGTGCGGTTAAAGACAGAAGGTTATACGAAGACTGAGAAAGTGATACTCTTCAGATAAACCTTCTAAATATTTTGAAATTATGGCTTATAATATTCTAGTGATACTCTGCCGTGATCGATCACGCCATAAGAGAAATTGCTAACCCAATCGCCGATATTTAGATAGTATTTATTACCTGGATATTTTTTGAAATCAGGGATGTGGGAGTGAGCAAGGATTGCAATGTCAACTTCTTTTAATATTGCTCGGGCATGGTCTTCAAACATCTTTGGCAAGTTCGGATTACGCCGCTGTTTACGCGAAAGATAAGCAATGCCCTGAGCAAGGAAGACACCAATATCAGGATGGATAAGCCGGTATAGTGCATGGTTGATTTTTGAGGTCAGTAATTTTTCCCAGAGGTTTGTCCAGAGCCTGCGGTCGATTTTGTTACCGTGGGCAAGGTAGACAGTTTTACCATCAATTTTAACTGTGGTCTGTTCTGGATGGACTACAAAGCCAAAATTCCTGAGAAATCGACCAATCATGACTTCGTGATTTCCCATTATGTAATGGACAGTCTTACCGTCCTGAATTAGGTTGTACAAAGCAGCTAAAGTCTTGAAGTAGTCCTTGGGGAAGACAATATTGTATTCGAACCAGAACTCGAAGAGATCGCCGAGAATATAGAGATCGGTCATCTTTGCTTTATTTTCATGGAGAAACTTTATTAACATTCTGGCTCGGTAGCTTTCGTCAGTTCTGATGTGGGCATCGCTAATAAAGAAGTGCATATTGAATTATATTGATTTGCGATAGAGAGTCAATAAAGGTGCGGGATAAACAGATTGACATTCTGGCTTGTCCTAAGTATAATAAGCCATGATAAATATTGCAATCGTTAGTTTACTTCTTGTTTCTCAATATTACGGCCAGAACAAGATTCAGTATAAGAATTTTCACTTCAATGTCCTTGAAACCGAGCATTTTAATATATACTTTTCCGAAGGTGGTGAAGAACTCGCTGCTTTTGCCGAAGAAGTTCTCGAAGAAGGTTATGAGATACTCAGTGAAGATCTTGGTCTGGAAGTTGATTTTACCATACCGGCGATAATCTATAACTCGCCAAATGATTTTTCGCAAACCAATATTACCCTTGAGTTGATCGAAGAAGCAGTTGGTGGGTTTACCGAGATTCTGAAGAATCGTATGGTTGTGCCATTTACCGGGGACTATGAAGACTTCCGTCATGTTCTGGTTCACGAACTAACCCATGTTTTTCAATTCGTCATATTCTTTCCTACTAAGATGGAGGCATTATTCTCCGGCGATATTTTTTACTCAGTGCCTCTTTGGGTCATGGAGGGTCATGCAGAATTTTCGTCCTTGGGGTGGGATCATGAGACTGATATATTTATGCGCGATTTGGTCATGAACAATAACGTAATCCCCTTATCAGTTTTGGGGAGTTACGGCGGTTTTGTAATATACAAAGAAGGTCAAGCTTTTTATAAATATATCGCTGAAAAATACGGACGACAGAAAGTAGGAGAGTTCCTCCACCTGGTGAAATCCAAAAAAAGCCTCGAGGCAACCTTTCTTCATTTATTCGGCGTTACGGTTGAAGAGTTTGATGACCAGTGGATGAGATATTATCAAATGCAGTACTTTCCCAAAGTTGAGTTGCAAGAAAATTTTCATGATTTCGCGCGAATCGTCTTCGATCACAAAAAAACCAAAACTATATACAATACCTCAACTGCTATTTCGTCGCGCGGCGATAAGATAGCCTTTATAAGCGATCGTTCAGGTACTGCTGAAATAATTGTGATCTCGAGCATTGATGGTCGACTTTTGAAGAAACTAGTAAAGGCTCAATACTCATCAGGCTACGAAGGTTTGCATCTATACCAGGGTGGTTTGTCATGGTCATCGGATGACCGGTTTATTACATTCGCTGCAAAGTCAAAGGGCACAGATGTTCTTTATATTATAGATGCGGAAAACGGCAAGGTTTCTAAGAGAATGGATTTTGGTCTTGATGGTATCTATTCTCCGAAATTCGCTCCGAACGGCGATGAGATAGTATTTTCTGGGGTTAAAGACGGTTATGCTGATATTTATGTTTTAGATATATCGTCGGGCACGACTGAAAACATAACCAATGATATTTACACTGACAAGTATCCGTGTGTTTCTTCAGAAGGCGTCATTGCCTTTGTCAGTGACCGTCCTGATTCCACGACTGAATACAAATACGGCAACTACGCTGTATTTCTTTACCGAAATGGGGTGATATCACGCCTGATACCGCGTACGACTTATATTGCCTCACCGATCTTTGACAATGAAGGTGGTCTTTATTTTACTGCTGATTATGACACGGCATTCAATATGTACTGGTATTCGGGTGACAGCGCGCGGATAATGAAGAAAACGAGCATCCTTACCGGTGTATATTATCCAACGATCTCAAAAGACGGTAAGAAAATCGCCTTTTCATATTTCAATGATTACGGCTATGATATTTGTGTCGTGAAAAACCCCTTGACCAAAATGTCAGATGCACAAACACCTGAACCGGCTACCGTATCAACTACTTATGAAGAAACTGAACTGGAGACGGCGCGGGTCAGAAAGTACACACCAAAATTCACTTTTGATTATTTTGTGGCGAGTGCTTCATACTATTCGATAATTGGATTTTCTGGACTCGGCGAGATTGCCTTGAGTGATATTCTGGGCAATCATCGCATTCTGATAGCCTCGAATTTCTACGGTGGCCTCACGAGTTCTGATATCTTTTTGAGTTACTGGTATCTTAAGAAGCGGAGCGATTTCGGTTTTACATTATTCCAGTACTTGAATTATTTTCGGGACTATGATGATCTTTTCATTTGGCGCTATCTGGGCGGCGGAGGGGTTGTTCAATATCCATTCAACCGGTTTTTTCGTGCTGAATTAGGCGCTTATGCCTATAAGATTTACGAGACCAGATGGTATGATTTTTTTGTGCCGCCGATGTACAGCTCAGATACTTATCGTGATTCCAGTTATAATATGTTCTATCCAAACCTTGCTTTTGTCTTCGATAATATAAGATGGGGAAGAATCGGTCCGCACAGTGGGCGTCGCGTAAGACTTGAGGGCTATACGACACTATTTAGTGATTTCGAGACAAGAAGCGTGATCTTTGACTACCGCAGGTATTTCGGTCTTTCACCCCGAGCAAGTTTTGCCGCCCGTTTGCTTCTTGCTGGGAGCTTTGGTCCAGACCCTGATCGATGGTCAATAGGTGGTCAACATTCTTTGCGCGGCTATGATTCCTATGCATTGACCGGGTCAAGACTGGGGTTTCTCAATTTTGAATACCGTTTTCCATTCATTGACCGACTTAAGATTTCGTTTCCTTTGCCCATTGAATTCAGGGATATCCGTGGAGTTTTATTCGCTGATTTTGGTGGTATTTACTCAGACTCCTTTGAAGTCTACAACACATATAATGGATTTCACCTTGAAGATCTTAAAATGGGTTTTGGTGCGGGAGTGCGGATGACATTTATGTATATGATATTGAAGTGCGATGTCGGTCGGGCATATAATTTCCATGACTTTACAGATGAGTGGAAGTATTACCTGACCATCGGACCAGAATGGTAACGAACCCGTGAGAATACTCCAGTAGGTTATCGAAAAGAAAT
>JAUWLY010000119.1 GCA_030613445.1 Candidatus Stahliibacteriota bacterium
ATTTCTTTCAGCTGGTGTGATTTTGATTGTTACAACACCATACTGACCCCTACCTCCAGTTTGCTTTATGAACCTGCCTTGTGCAGTCACTGGCTCAGTAATCGTTTCTCGGTAAGAAACCTGAGGTTTACTCACATTACATTCAACCCCAAACTCCCGTTTCAAGCGGTCAACAATGATTTCTAGATGCAGCTCACCCATACCTGCTATGATCCGCTGTCCAGTTTCGTCATCAATCTTCACTTTAAATGTCGGGTCCTCAATTTGTAGATATTTAAGGCTGTTATCTAGTTTTGAATCGTCCATTTTTGTCCTGGGTTCTAACGAAACGAATACCACGGGCTCAGAAAACTTCATCGGCTCAAAAGATATCGGATGTTTGGTACTGCACAAGGTGTATCCTGTCTTGCATTCTCTGATACCGACTACCACACCTATTTCTCCAACGCTAAGGCTGCGTGTTTCTTCTCTCTTATTGGCATGCATCAGCAATAATCTACCAATGCGGTCGATTCTCTTTGGCGGATAAATCAAGACTTTGTCACCGGCTTTTGCTTCACCAGAATATACTCTGATGTAGTAAAGCAAGCCAAGATGAGGATCGGTCTGCGCCTTAAAGAGAAATGCTGAAAACGGTTCATTGAGTGACGGTTTCCTAATTTCCTCTTTTGAAGTTCTTGGATCAAATGCCTTTACTGGTGGCATGTCAAGTGGTGATGGAAGGTAATCTAATACAGCATCAAGGAGTATCTGAACCCCCTTGTTTTTCAAAGCACTCCCGCACAAAACGGGAAAGAAACTCAAATCAATAGTTCCTTGTCTTATAACTGATATCAGTTTTTCACATGGAAGGTCCTTCTTGGCAACATAGGTATCAAAAAGATCCTCGTCACGTTCAGCCAGCGTTTCAAAAGCCTTAATGCGGTAAAAGTCAACTTGATCTTCATATTCTGCAGGGATCTCGGCTTCTCTATATTTCACACCCGATGTTTCTTCTTCCCAATAATATGCTTTTTCTCTGAGGATGTCGATAATGCCGTAGAATTCGTCATCTCCAACAATGGGTACCTGAAGAACCAACGGTTGCATTGATAGCTTATCTTTCATCTGTCTGAGAACCCGTTCAAAATCCGCGCCTATGCGGTCCATTTTGTTAATAAAGGCGATACGTGGTACCTGGTACTTATCAGCCTGATGCCACACTGTTTCGCTCTGCGGCTGCACACCGCCCACTGCACAGAATATCGCAATCAGACCATCTAGCACTTTCAATGACCGTTCCACCTCGACCGTGAAATCAACATGGCCCGGCGTATCGATGATATTAACGCGATAACCTTTCCAGTATGAAGTAGTTGCAGCAGAGGTAATCGTGATACCCCGCTCTCTTTCCTGCTGCATCCAATCCATGGTTGCCGAACCTTCATCGACTTCACCCATCCTCCTTATCTTCCCCGTGTAGAATAGTATTCTTTCAGTAGCCGTTGTCTTACCTGCATCGACGTGCGCGACGATCCCTATGTTTCTTATTTTTCTGAGCTCAGTCATGTTGTTTAGTATAGTTAGAATTTGGGTTTAGTCAATGTATGAAAGGATAGAGTCATTGAGTAACTAAGTGATTAAGTTATTAATAAATCTCAAATCAGTAATCTGAAATTACGTTATTGTGTCATTGAAAAAATATTGAATATTTGGCATTGGAATTTTGAAATTCATTTGTCATTTATCATTTGACATTTGAAATTATAGCGGTATCCTGCGTTCTCGTTTGACCGCTGATTTTATTTCTTTTCCATTGTATCGACCAATGGCAATCGGGATTTTCTTGTATGATAGAATAATAAATCCCTTTTCAAGATGTGCTGTGGGAATTACCTTTACAATTTCTCCGCGTAGGAATTTTTTCATTTCACCTTCTTTGGTCTCATAAAAATTCCGTGTGGGATTCTTGCCGAAAAGTTGGACAAAATCATTGTCTGCTTTAATCTCTTGACCATATATCTTGCCGACTTCCAACCCTCTCCTGATCGCCTTCATTTCCCAGAATGAGTACACCTGGGGTGTTGCTATATATGATAAGTCATTTTCTTGGAAGACTGCATAACCTCGAAACCGTTTCACCGCAATACCAAACCTTCTGCAAAAAAAATCAATTGCTGATCCTTGGAACTCAATTTTCCCCATGTACTCAACACGATGTCGGCAGACCCCCATTTTGGCGATCTTCGCGACAAAAAATGGGGCGGTGTCATTATCCTGGGGAAGAATCCGCGCACAAGAAGCTAATCGCTTGTCAAAAGTCTCGCCCTGCCATTTTGTAATACCTGAACGCGTCTTGAAATGCGGAATGGAAATTGGCATAAGGTCTGCTTCTGGAAACTTCTGCAGTAAGTAGGCAATGACCGCTTCGTTTTCTTCCGGCGCAATCGTACACGTGGAATAGACCATGGTACCGCCGGCACGTAGTGCTCGGAACCCGGATGTGATTATCCCTTTTTGGATCTTCGCCATAACCGCGATATTTTTCAGCCCCCAATGAGATAGCACTACCTTGGACTTCCTTATTGTACCTTCCGCACTGCACGGTGCATCGATCAGTATACGATCAAAGTAATCAGGTAAAACCCGGTCAATTTTTTGTCCGCGCAAACTTATTACTGCTTCGTTAAGCAAACCGCATCTTTTGACATTGTGCATCAAACCGACTATCCTCTTTCGATTCATCTCATTGGCAACGAGTAATCCCTGATTCTCCATTGCCTGAGCTATCTGTGTCGCCTTTGAACCTGGTGCGGCGCACAGATCGAGCACCACCTCACCTGGCTTTGGGTCAAGCACAATAACCGGAACCATCGAAGCGATTTCCTGGGCATATATCAAACCCAAACTGTGGGTAATATGATTACCCAACGAGCACTTTTCCCTGAGGAAATATCCATCACTGTAAAAAGGGAGTGGTTCGGTTTTCAGATCCTTTAAGAGCAATAATATAGTGTCTTTTTTTGCTTTAAGTGTGTTGATACGGAAAGATTTCTTCAGCGGTCTTTTTGCATACTCCAGGAAGCCGTTAAAGTCAGGGATGATATCCTTATATCGAGAATAGAGTTGTTCAATCTTCATGTGTCCGCAACGCCTTTTTTAATGACAACAACTCATCATGGGTCAACCGTCTAACCTCGCCCTTACGTAAACGTCCCAATGACAAAGGACCAATGGCAATCCTGCGGATAGTACGCACCGGATGACCGATACGTTCAAACATCCTTTTCAGCTGACGATACCTACCTTCTATTAAAGTAACCTTAAACACAGTATTGCCTTCAGTTTCGCGTTCTCTAATTATTTTTGTTGCTAAAGTCCGTACTCCTCCTTGAATTTTGATACCTTTACGAAGCTTCTCCAACGCCTGTTCACTCGGATGTCCTTTAACCTTAACCCGATAAATTTTAGGTAAGTGGGTACGTGGACGCATAACTCGATTGGCAAGTTCACCATCATTAGTCAACAAAAGCAAACCATCAGCATCCCAATCAAGTCGACCAACCGGAAACACACGCAACCGAATTCTATTAGCACGAAGCAAATCAGCAACCGTGGTCCTGCCCTGCGGGTCATCAAGCGATGTGATAACCTGAACCGGTTTGAATGCAAGAAAATAGCATTTTGGGACATCAAGCGGTCGCAACAACCTGTCATCAACCTTTATGTGGTCATTGTCCACATCAGCACGCGCTCCGAGCTTATCGACCACTTTACCGTTAACCTTAACGCGACCCTGTAGTATCAATTGCTCAGCTTTTCTGCGTGATGTAATACCAGCCCGCGCGATTATCTTTTGCAAACGCTCAAGACCCATATGCCATTATTCTATCGGCAAGAAATAGGAAGTCAATAGCCCGTCAAGAATTTTGTTCTATCCCTTTGCCCTTTGCTCTCTGCTCTTTGCTCTACCTGTCCCACGGATAATATTGTGGGTGATGCATTTGACAAAGGAAGAAAAGTGATTATATTAAGTTATGGAACGTCAGGGTAGGTTGGATCGAAATCGTATGGAGAAAGAGAATAGTGTAATTGAAGCCATTGAACTCACCAAAACGTTTGGTAATATTACGGCGGTAAACCACGTCTCTTTTACTGTAAGAAAACGTGAATTCTTTGGCTTTCTCGGTCCCAATGGTGCTGGAAAAACAACCACGATCAGAATGCTCATTGGGCTTCTTATCCCTGACTCAGGTGTTGTTCTTATAGATGGTATTGACATAAGAAAAAACCCCATTAAGGCAAAGATGAAGATGGGGGTGATTCCAGAGATGGGGAATATCTATGTGGATTTAACCGCAAAACAAAACATAATATTATCCGGTAGATTCTATGGCTTCCCTAAAAAACTCCTTGAGAAAAAAGCAGATGAACTCCTCGCCCAATTTGGGTTATATGAAAGAAAAAATGACCTCGTCAAGAATTTCTCAAGAGGTATGAAGCAAAGAGTGAATATTGCAAGCGCAATTATCCATGATCCTGAAATCCTATTTCTTGATGAGCCAACATCAGGATTAGATGTTCAAAGTCAGCGATTGATTAAAACAATTATAAATCAGATGAATGAAAAGGGGACGACTATTTTTCTGACCACCCACAATATCGAAGAGGCAAATCAGTTATGTACAAGGATCGCCATTATTCACAAAGGTGAAATAGCTGTTATCGATAGCCCAGAGAAACTGAGAAGCACTTTCGATACAACCCAATCAGTTGAGATGTCTTTTGACAAAACTTTTGATGATAAACTAGTGGAAGAAAATGACTTGGTGAACAGAGCAGAAAAAATGGGTGATAAATGGAAATTATATACTAATAATCCGGACCGACTGGTCAAGCATCTCACCAAATATGCTGAAGAACATGGATTAACGATTATCTCTTTGGAAATATGCCGGCCAAGTCTGGAAGATGCGTTCGTAAAATTCACTAAGCCATGAAAGTTAAAAACCTGAATACACAATTTCTCCGTGGTATAATCGTTACGACTGAGAAAAATATTATGATTTATTACACTAAGGCACCAGTACTAATTTTTGGGCTTCTGTTCCCTCTGTTCATGTTCCTGTCTTTTTATCTGGGGAGAGGAATAAACTTGTCTGTTTTCTTCCCTGGGTTTTTGGCGATGTCGATGTTCTTCACCGCATCATCAGTCGGTCCTTTGATAACTCCATGGGAAAAGCAGGCAGGAACATATGAAAGGCTGCTGTCTTTTCCAGTCAGTATCAATACAATAATACTGGGAGATGTTGCTGCAGGTATGATCTTTGGTATTGTGATTAATGTTGCTGTTCTAATTATTGGTCAGGTGTTTTTACGATACCCCATAAATATTCTATATTTGCCCTTCGCCATTGTATTAGCTGCCTTCTGCTATTCTTCTTTAGGTGTTTTGCTGGCATCGCCATCAGCACGTGCCCCATCCCATATAATGATGTTCTCCAGTCTTATCCGTTTCCCGCTTATTTTCATCAGTGGTATCTTCATACCGCTTGAGAAACTCCACGGGATTGGACGTGTCTTGACCTTTTTCTCCCCAATCACTTATCTGGTTGATCTACTGAATTTCAGTTTTAAAGGTAAATCTCATATGTCCCCGTTTGTTAATTTCAGCGTGTTGTTTGCCTTCAGCGTACTTTTTTTATGGCTTGCAAACAGGTTCCACAGAAGAAATCTGAGAAAAGGGTTGTAAAAAGAGAACGGCATCCCGCTTGCTCTTTTTCAGCATGTATTGAACGATAATGATCTCGTTGTTGCTATCTTAAAAGCGGTATTACTATCTTTAGCAGTTCACCGTCATAAACCACCTGCGCCTTTTCCGCTATAACCGGTCGACAGAATGCCATATACTTAAGATAAATCCTATCATTAGAAGTAGCGTGCACGTTTAGACGATGTGCATTTATTTTCAATTTGATATTTTCCTTTTCAACATTGGGTAAGACAATCTCGATATTCACCTTATTCAATTGCTCATCTATATGCATGCAGACATCAGGTTCTATGCTATTCTGACTGCCAACCATCTTAATCACCGTATGACTATAGAAGAAGTTTCAAGCCTGCATTTCAAGGTAGAACCACCAGTTTTCTTGTCATAGTTTCCCCAAATGCCTCAAGACGAAGAATATATACACCGGAAGGAAGTCGTTTCCCTAATTCATCTTTTCTATCCCATAAAATATGACTAACTGATGCATGCCCAATAGGCAAAGACCTAACCAGTTTTCCTACAGTATTATAAATCTTTATTTCTGTACTTTTTACTTCCTCGTTGAGAATAAAATGAACCCGGTCCTTGAATGGTACCGGTTGGACCTGCAAACGGTTCTTTGAGTCAGGTACGCGCTGCTCTACTATATCAACCAGCACTGTGCCCTCTTCATTAGCACCTGTATAGCCACTGTGAAAAAGAGTCTGACCCCCGATTGCGTAGAGCTTACCATCAATAGTATCAGCAACGAGTCCCCAGCGCTCGGTCAGCATCGATTTTTCACCAGACCACGCATCTGATGATGGATCATACGACTCAACGACTGAATATATCAATGAAACCGGGGCAAATCCGCCAAGCACATACACCTTTCCTTGAACAATCCCTGAAGCCAGACCGTACCGGGCAGTTGGCATGCTCGTTTTGGCAGTCCAATCATCCCCTACCGGGTCATATTCCTCAACTGTACCGCAGGGCGTGACGCCGGTAATGCATCCACCAATGGCATATATTTTATCCCCTACATTTTGTGATGTCAGATTTGTACGCGCTGTAGACATGACGGCCTTTGTTGACCATATATCAGTAGTTGGATCATACTCTTCAACATCATCTAAAGTATTAGTACCGTCATCACCGCCGATCGCATAGATTTTGCCATTAACAACAGAAGCGGTTAACCCTGCTCGAGCAGTCGGCATTGAAGTTTTGGTCGCCCAGGTATCAGTACTCGGCACATATTCGAATACCGAATCAAGAACATTAGTTCCATCGTATCCGCCTATCACATATATCTTGCTATTCACTGCAGCCATACCAAACTCACGGATAGGAACCGGCAAAGAACTGCCTGCTGACCAGGAATCACTTATAACATCATAGATCTCCAGGGTCGATAATAAACCGCTGCTGTTCCTGCCGCCAACAACATAAAGGCTTTCATTGATCGTTGCCGCACCGCCAAAACTCCTTACCGTCGGCATTGCAGTTTTCGCTTGCCAGTCAATTGAATATGCCAATGAAAACAGAAACAGCACCAAGATATATACAATACTACCTTTAAATTTAATTTTCATAAAACCCCCTCTTGTGTCCCAACATTAAAAATGCAGATACACTTTTATCTTAAGCGAACGACTTTTCTAATAATATACTGGTTACCCATATCCAGACAAAGGAAATATATCCCCTGACTAAAACCATTCATCGCGATCTTCAAAGAATTATTACCTTGTTTCAACCTGTGATTACTCTGTCCAACAATTGTTCCAGTCGCATTCAAGATTTTCAACTTCGCCGATTGTTGGTTGTTCACACTAATATTCAACAACATAAAATCGCCCCGCACTGGTGTTTTGTACAACACCTGGGGGATCATGCTATTATCAATTATATTCTTCTCCTCATCAATGCCAATAACGAATAGCAACCCTCTGAACACATCACCGTTCGGACCGGTTGCGGCAAAGAGAAAAGTGCTATCTTGCCTAACCCCTGCTTTTGTCGCTTCGATAAGTTTGTACACGGTATTAGCCCCGGACAATACACCGGTGCTGATCCAGGTATCGCCTCCATCTACAGAAACAAAGACTTCTGCATTTGGTGAAGTACCAGCATATATAGCTCCGTCTGAGGCATATAGCAATGACCTGATCGCAGTCGTTGAATTGAAATACCCGTCTCCTTTTTCAATCCAGTTATCACCCTGGTCTGTAGTCATGAAAAGCCTGCCGATATCTGCATTTGTACCCATGAAAATCGTATCTGCGCCGACCTCAATAATGGTGTAGACATCACTGACCCCAGGCGGTCTTGTAATAATATTCCAGTTGAATCCATTATCACTCGAATAGTGCAT
>JAUWLY010000222.1 GCA_030613445.1 Candidatus Stahliibacteriota bacterium
CGCTACGGTCCGTGATTCAGATTTGAGGGTTACTGGTCTCATGTTTGAGGGTATTGACAGTTTTGCCATTTCAGGTTTGGTTAATGGTCTGTTCTATGAGGATTATACCTTGCCCGTACCAGATAGAAACTATCATCTGATAAATACTTCAGTACAGACATGGAACCTATATCCAGATGATACGTCATATGTGGAACTTACGAGTTCTATTTTCGGCGAACTGTGCGGTTTTGGTAATAGCTATACTCTGATTCAAAGCGCTTTTTGTGATGGTAGCGGCGGTCATATTGAGGCAAGTTCTGAGGCGTGTGTATTGGTTTTCTTGTCGAGTATTTTCGCCGATGTTATAACAAAAGATAGAGGGATGTGCTTTCTTGGCTATTGTGCTATGCCCTGGGGTAATATCTGGGTGACAGGTTCATCAGTGCTTTTACTTATTAATACTCAATTTCCAGAAGACCCGGTAGTCTCTGACACATCGATAGTCTTTGTTGCCGCTGTAACCGCTCCGAGTAATGCAAATACCGACGACACAGTAGGTATTATTGGTTCTGCCTGGATCGATACAGGACCTTACCATCCATTTGATTTTGATTTTTATAGGCTTTTTTACAGGTTGCTCGGTGATTCTACGTGGATACCTATAGACGATGAGCAGCATACTGAGGTGCGCAGAGATACCCTCGATTACTGGAATACTGTGGGTCTTGCTCCTGGTGCGTATGAGGTACGTCTCGTCGTGAAAGATAATGTTGGTGACAGCGTTGAAGCATTGAAGCAGATTAGGCTAAGACCAATGGGCATAGTTGATGTTGTCAACCGTGACCTGCCCCTTGGCGGAATTGTTGTGAAACAGGTTGCCGCGCGTATTTTCTATATTACAACCTTTGATGCAAAACCTGAAATATACATCTATGACATACTGGGGCAAAAGGTACACAAAATAATGATGCCAGAGGTTTACTGGAGCGCTCCAGCAAGCGGGATCTATTTTATACAGGATAAAAAGACCAGCAATACCAGGAAGATAGTAGCGTACTAAGCACTCGATACCTATATTTTAATCGGTGCTGGAAACGGTTGTCACCTTTATAATTGACTTACCTTGAAAATTATATAAAATGGATGAAAAGGAGGCAAGCATGAACTTACCTTATGGCGAAATCAAGGATAAAATTCTGCAAATTAAATTCTCCACGGCAGATTTTTCAATCGCTTCAGTACTCAATGCGATCAAGGTTCACCTCGATGTGATCGAGGAAATGGGTGTTGTTTTCCTGGGTGCGCAGACCGAGATCGTGGCTGGACCGAGCCCGGTATTTCAACCGGTTCCGGTCATCGCCCAATTCGAATATACTGGTAAGGCGTCAAGCAAAGATGTCCTTGAAAAAGTATACAAGGTTGTATGGCAGGGGCTTGTGAATTCATTCCCTGATGAAACCAAGTGGTCAGAAGCAAAAGAGGCATATGCATCATTTATTGCTGCTCAAGCTGATCTCTTGAGAGCACGCATCGAAGCATCAAAAGAATGATCTTTGATAATGCGAGTCCCAAAGGGACGATACTGCAAGCCGAAGGCGATACTGCGAGTCCCGTCCCTTCTATGAAAGGACGGGATGATACTGCATTAAAATATGATTAGTATTTTAATATTATCCCTCATCTCTTTATCTGTAGACCTGTGTTGGGTTGAGGTCGATGTTTCATTATGGGAGGACGGCCGAGCTGATTTCGTGTACAAGGTGCGTTGGAACGTACTTTCTGGCACGATGAGCGGGTTCTATTTTCAGGAGACCACAGTAGACCCGTATTTTGATTTTGATGATGCTTATGCAGTAGATGAATACGGTAACAAATATCCACTTGAGATAAAAGACCTCGGTAATAAATACGATATTATCCTTGGACGCGGCAAGAGATTTGGTCCCGGTGCGATCACGTATATTTTTCATTTTGGCGGCGACCTTGGTCAAAGTGGTAGCCTTGCCAAGACGACGAGTGAGTTTGGTGATTTGGTCGTGTTCCATTGGTCACCAGCCCAATGGGATGAGCCACTTGAACACTATACAGTCTATGTTTATTATCCAATAACCGTGTCCGGCAAGGAAGTTAATCCAGATGATTACGGTTTTAAAACTGAAAAGTCCATGAATGAAAACTACTTTCTATCGTACTTTGGTCAGCAATACAATAGTGACTACTTCTTTACAATTCGTATACATAAGGAGAATCTATATACTGAAGAAAATATGTTGATCCAACAGTATGTGCCGGCGGATTATTTCAAGACTGAGAAGTTTGGAACAATTGAGATCACACCTGAAAGACAAAAGGGGTTTACGTTTCCGTTTGAGCTTCTCTGGATGATACTTTATGTTGTGCCATATATCTTCTTCAACAACAAAAAAGCAAAGCAGATAAAGGGGGCGTATAGTGATGTTGCCAGTCTTAAGTGGCTCAGGGCTGATTGGGTGCCACCAAAGATCGAAGTTGCCACTTTCCGGAAGTCTGGCAAAGTTGCCAAACTTGACTTGATCGAGGCAGCATTACTTTTGGATTATCCAGTCAATAAAGTTTTAACAATACTGGCCTTCAAATTAGAGGATAATGGTTTAGTAAAGATTACTTCGCGCCAGCCGTTAAAGATCAAGGTACTCAAGAGACAAGCCGGTCTGCGCTATTACGAAACCGCTTTTCTTCAAGCCGTGAAATCAGACGGTACCTTAGATGAAGCGATTCTGAAATCTTTGATAAGTCAGGTCGTTGAAAAAATATCAGTCAAATCATGGGATTGTGATATCAAGGCAACAAAGCTATACTACGAAGAGAAAATAGGAGCCCATTCGCCAAAGATTGATTCTGAATACAGCAAATCCGAATACTATGATTACCTGTCAGGTCGAGGATTTTCTAGGCAACGGTATTTCAATGAAACCGAATCTGCCCTGGCTGTTTACGCAGAGCCGATAAAGAGTTATTCAGCCTTTGTGACATCAGACGCGTGTCATAGTGCTTGCTATGTCCACACTGCTTGTCATGATGCCTGCCACTCGGCGTGTCATTCAGCCTGTCATTCAGCCTGCCACTCGGCGTGTCATTCAGCTTGCCACTCGGCATGCGTGAGTGGGGGAGCGCACTAATGGCAAATTACCTAAAATCCAAGATCCAAGAACCAAGATCCAAGAACCAAGATCCAAGAACCAAATTCTCCCGCAGCGCGGGATCCTCGATTTTCCTATACAACAAAAAATAATATGATAAATCGGGACAAATTACAAATTTCAAATATGAAAAATCACGAACACGATATACGATTTACGAATACGTTTTTCGATGTTACCTGGGTTGATGAGTTCATTGAGAAGATAAGACCATATATCTATGTCCGGGAAATCGATCGGCTCTTGATCTTGATCCCTAATCAGGCTTATAAACTCAATGATGCAGGGGTCAGTATGCTTGACTTCCTTTTCAAAGGGCATTCTATAATGGAATTTCTCGCGTTCGTCGGTGATAGTGAAGAGAAAAGGCACGAGATTCACTATTTCTTCTGTGACCTCAGAGCGGCAGTGAGCGGTTGTTTACGTGATAATGAGCAGCGAGAGGCAATATCCTACTATGAATTTAGTGGTGCGTTTACGCAGTACCCAGTGCTTTCAGAAATCGCGGTGACCTATCGATGTAACCTGAAATGTAATTTCTGCTATGTTGGTGATAAGGACTACAATGAGCTGAAAACCAGTGATATGAAAAAGATTCTATTCAAGATATTTAAAGAAGCTCAGGTGCCCTCAGTTAGTTTTACTGGCGGCGAACCTTTGCTTCGACAAGACATTGGTGCGCTTGTTGAATATGCTTCAAATCTCGGCATGTGGACTAACCTTATTACTAATGGTACGCTTCTAACCAAGGATATTGTTGCCAAACTGAAGAGCAATGGTCTATCAAGTGCTCAGGTCAGCATTGAGGGCCCAAATCATGCGATACACGATCGCATAACTGGTATTACTGGGTCATTCGAAGCAACTATTAAAGGTCTCAAGCTGCTACAAGAAGCTGGTATCCCGGTGCATACAAACACCACGGTTTCGAGGAACAATCTTGATCAGTTAGAGGATATCCTGGTGCTGGTAAAGAGCATAGGTCTTAATCGGCTATCAATGAATTTGCTCATTCCTTGTGGCGATGCGCGCAATAGAAACGATATCTGGGTATCGTATTCAGAGATCGGTGATCATGTGGTCAACTTAAAACACCGGGCAGATAATGAAGGAATCAAGTTCCTCTGGTATTCGCCAGTCCCGATGTGCAAATTCAACCCGATATCTTATGGGTTTGGCAACAAATCATGTGCCGCGATCACTGGTTTGCTCAGTCTTGACCCGATGGGTAATATCATACCATGTTCATCCTGGCGATGGCCGGTTGCTTCACTTCTAAAACAGAGTTTCCAGGATATATGGCAGTCACCCATGTTGAGTTATTTCAAGAATATTGAATATGCACCGGATGAGTGTCATGATTGTCTTGAGTTTGATATTTGCAAAGGCGCATGTCCTCTGTATTGGGCAGCATGCGGTAAGAAGGAACTAAGTGACCGAACGTAAGACATATCTCATATTCAACGAGATAAGTACGCGTTTGCGCACTATCGTATCGGTTCTTCTGATCGGGGTTGGTTTTCTGCTTCAGATCACGACAAGGAACATACTTGCCGGTCTTCCGCTTATTATTGCCTGCCTTATCCTCAATTTGCTGAAGGGTATATCAGTAAAGCGGGTTAAAGCAAAGAAACTAACGTGGCAAGAGGTAACTCCTTTAAAGATCGATCAGGTTATTGAACAATGCAAACGCATAAAGAAGTTCCGGAGCAAGGGTGCCGGTTGTCTTATTGCCGTAATTCTCTTTCTCATCTTCGGGTTTTCTTTTGGCGCACCATTCTTGGCTTTGTTTGTACATCTACCTTTTGCATTCTTTGCGACCATGGTGAATGCCATAATTCTATTTGGTGGATTGGCATTTAGCGGTCGCAAGAGTGCCTGGATGCCCAGAGCCTTGGATATAAAGGCAGGTATTGTGAAGCGTTTGCCCAGCTCATCATTGATTAAAAGTGATCCTAATTTTCAGGCAATACCCAATTTGGAGATAGGTGAGACCAAAGATGGTTCATTCCCGACCGATACACGGCTCTTGATCAGGTTTAA
>JAUWLY010000117.1 GCA_030613445.1 Candidatus Stahliibacteriota bacterium
ACCATGGGGATTGTTGAGTTTGGTGCAAAGATGCTGTGTAAGAGAGTGCCGGCAATGCCACAAATCAAATAGAAAAATATGAACATCACATGACCAACGCAGTCTTCGATATTATCGGCAAAAATCCATAAGAAGAGCATATTACCGCCAATATGCATTAGGTTGGCATGCATAAACATGCTGGAAAAAAGTGTCCCATATGACGATAACCCAATCGGATGAAAAATATTGTATGGCACCGCGCCAAACTGTTTAATAAAGACATCGAGATGAGTACCCAATGAGATTTCATAAATAAAGACCAGAACATTCAGACCCAAAATAATGTAAGTTATAATAGGGCGAGAACTTGAAGAGATATTATCTTTGAGAGGAAGCATAGATACTTTCTATCTCACATATTGCCCAGACTGCTATTGCTTTTCCTTCACCGATTTCGCCCATGCCTTCGTTGGTCTTTCCTTTGATGGAAATCGAGTTCTCTGAGATCTTTAGGATTGTCGCGATGTTTTTTTTCATGGCATTCACATATGGCAGGATTTTAGGCGCTTCAGCGATGACGACTGCGTCGATATTTTTAGCGAACAGCCCTGAGTTTTCAAGGAATTTACTCGTTTTGGTCAGTATTTCATTGCTCGATATGTTTTTATATTTGTTATCGTCCGGTGGGAAGTACTGACCGATATCACCGAGATTTGCTGCACCTAGCAGTGCGTCACAAATTGCATGGAGCAGGACATCACCATCAGAGTGACCTACTGAACCTTTGTCAAATTTGATTTTTACACCGCCAAGATAGAGTTCGCGGTTTTCAGACAGACGATGGATATCGTAACCAATACCGACCATTTTTCTATTTTATCCCTTAATCATCTTAAGTCAAGCTTTTATATCGCAGTCTATTTGTTTACCCCATTGGAATACTGCGGTATTTATGGTGGGCTTTCTTCCTGCGTGGTTTGTTCGTCTAATCAGGTTCTTTGTCGTTTTCCTAGAAGCATAATGTCACGTAGATCTTCAATTTTTCTTGCCTCCAACCACTTTTTGTCAAAACCATGACGTTGTGCAATCTGAGCAATAGCCATGAGTGCACGTAAGTGCGAATTCCTCATGTCTTGTGTGCCAACCAGAGCAAAGACAATATGGACTGGATCAGGAGCATCTGGAAAGATGATGCCTTGTTTTGCTCTCACCAATAGCACGTCAAACTTCTTCTTACCACTAATAATGATATGTGGAATAGCAAGACCAGGTCTCAGCGCGGAGCACGATTGCTTTTCTCTTTCGATGAACAATGCAATGAGACTCTTTGGCTTTAATCCAGTCCTCTGGCTGAGTTTATCGGCAGCGATTTTTATGAAGTCATCAAAGTGTATTTTCTCATCAAAATCGAGGATCAAGGCATCTTTAACCAATTTATCAAATTCATCTTCAATGATTTCATCGCGTTCCTTCACGACTTCTCTTAATTCATCACGTAAGCCGTCAGTTACGATTTTTCGGTCAGTGATACGTTCAACCACGTACATCAATGCTGATTCTTTGCTAATTCTCTGCCGGACATAGAATAAGTACCATAAAACTGCACAAAAAATAAAGATTGCGGTTATTAAAAGAGTATCTTTGCCCATATTGTAGATCAAAAATCCATAGCCTATAATTCCTATGATTTGAATATAAGGATAAAGCGGCGAACGAAAGCTCGGCTGGTAATTGTGTAATTTACTCTCCCGCATAATAATCACTGCGAGATTCGCTGATATGTACAATAGCAATAGCATTGTAGATGCCGCTTCTATCAATATCTTGAGGTTCAAAAACAGAATTATCAATATCATGAAAGCCGTAGTAACTAGTATTGCAATATGTGGTGTCCTAAATCTATTGTTCACTTTTAGCAAGAATTTAGGCATAATATGGTCGCGGCTCATTGCTAAGGGATAGCGAGCTGCAGCCATAATGCCGGCGTTCGCAGTTGAAATAAATGCTAACATGGCAGCAATTGCAGTTATGATAACACCGGTAGTGCCCCAAAAAGTTTTTGCGCCATCTGATATTGGGGTAAGGGAATTCGATAAAGTATCATAGTTAAGTACACCTACCGTGATAAAGACAACTGCTGCATATAGTGCTAAAACAACGACATAAGCGAGGAACATCCCCATAGGTACATTCCATTTCGGGTTTTTTATTTCCTCGGCAACACTGGCAACCTTTGTTAAGCCGCCAAAGGAAATGAAGACAAATCCTGCAGTTGAAAAAACTGTGAATAGACCATTGGGTGCAAAGGGAGTGAATCTTTCTGGTGTAATGGCCACGAAACCTTTCATAACATACAAGACCAATATAGCAATGAGGAAGAAGACAAGAAGAATCTGAGTGGTCCCCGCCTCTTTTATTCCAACAAGATTTATTGTCATGAAAATTAGGCAGAAGACAATTGCGATGATTTTTATTTCGGTCATGCTGAGACCTGGATTAATCAATAAAGCAAATATGCCCATCCCAACAAGCGCAAACGCAGTCTTCAAACTCAGAGAGATCCAGCTTGCCAAGCCACTTATTGTCCCGGCAGTAAATCCCATGCTTCTTGTTATATAGAAGTAATCACCACCAGCCTTGGGCATGGCAGTGACGAGTTCTGCTTTACTGAAGATAGCCGGAATGACTAATATGCCGGCGATAATATAGGCAAGGATCATTGCCGGACCAGCTTTGGCAAATGCAAGACCAGGAAGAATGAACAGACCCGAGCTGATCATTGCCCCTGCCGCAATCGCAAAGACATCTGAAAGGCCAAGTCCTTTTTTGAGTTTCATGTTATCCAGGTACTTTGTTGATTATGAACATATTTTTCTGAGTTGTTTGATCTGATTTGGTGAGCCGAAGACAATAAGAATATCACCTGGATTCAAAATAGTACGAGAACTCGGATTAAAGCTCAATTTGTCCATATTCGCAGATTTTATGGCTAAGATGATAATACCTATATTTTTTGAAATTTCCGATTCTTTCAGTGTTTTTTCAGCAATAGAGGAATGTTTTCGAACTTCAACCTCATCAAGAATAAGATCAATGTATTCACCTTTGATTATTGAGTCCAAGAAAGAAGTAACGGTCGGTTTCAGCGCAGCCGCAGCCAAACGTATACCGCCGATTTTTTCGGGAGAAAAAACATAATCTGCTCCAGCCTTTTTTAGTTTATCAATTGATTCACTTTCAATCACCCGTGCGATAATCCTAAGGTCTGGATTCAGTGAACGAGCAGAAAGGCAAATGTAAAGATTATCGGCAGCCTTTCCCAATACAGCAAGAATACCCTTTGCTTTTTCTATTTGGGCGTTTTCCAGTATTTCATCATCCGTAGCATCGCCAATTATATATATTGTATCTGGGAATTCCTTTATGAATTTATCTAAGATAATCTTATCTTTTTCTATTAATAAAAACGGTTCTTCTGCGCTGATAAATTCATGTACTACATCTTCACCAACGGCTCCAAACCCACAGATAATAAAATGGTTTCTAATTTTTGCCAACTTCTTCTCCATTCTTTGCCTCCTGATGATTTCACCGAACGTTCCTTCAATAATCGATGAGAATATCAAGCTAATTCCGCTTGTAATTACGACGATTCCACCTAATATCAAAAATATTGTGAAAATTCTACCGGTTTCTGAAAGCGGTCCGACTTCTTGGAATCCTACTGTCGATATTGTAATAATAGTCATATAGAGTGCTTCGATAAATGTCCACGCTTCAATGATTCGATAACCAACAGTACCGGCAAAAATTACCAGGATTATCAAGAGAATTGTCAATCCCAATTTTTGATATAACATAGTTATTATTATACATATTAATCTAGTATTGGTCAAGATTGAGGAGATTTCAAAGATAAATAGATGTCAAGACCATGGAAAATCCGCAGAACGCGCAAAATGCTTGTTTTCAACTTTTGCCGCGACGATTCTGTGTTATCTGTGGTTATCTAGGATTAGTTTACTCTGCCGCAGCACTTCTTGTATTTCTTGCCGCTGCCGCATGGGCATGGTTCGTTCCTGCCAATCTTGACTTCAGGTTTTACTTTTTTGGCAGCTTTCTTTTTGTCTGTAGGCTTTTGTGTTGTTTTACTTTGCTTGGTTGTTTTCTTGGCTGATGTGCGTTTGGGTTTTGGCAGTAACTTGAGAAATGCACGATTGCTTTTTTTTACTACAGAGCTCAATTCAGAGCTATTGTGAATATGTCCACTGTCATCCAGAAAGAGGAGAAATTTTGATAATATATCAGCGAAGTCTTTTCCCGCTTCTTGTGTAAAGGTGAGTTTATGCGGAGCAAATTCGAGCATGAAGTGTGTTGCGTGTGAGTTATTAAGTTCTCGGATTTCTTTATGTTGATTAAAAAAGAGATAGTCAAGAAAGCTTTTTACTACATAATCCGCATTGTCTTTATAAACTTTTGCCTTGGTCTTCATTGCTTTTGAAATCCTGAAATCACGACTTGCAGCATTCGTAAAATGAACCAGTCTTTTATCACGCTGCCTTTCTTCGCTTTGTTTTTTCCGTATGTCCGCTAGAGCCATGGTTTCATTATATATATTGTCGTAAGGATGTCAATACATCTTAAATGTCTAAAAGTCCAAGATACCCAAATACCTAAGTAGAAAAATAAACTAAATCATTGACTTTATTACTTAAATATGCTATATTACAAGTTATGAAATTTAGCAAGTCATGTATCAATACTTTACGTGAAGATCCTAAGGAAGCGGAGAGCAAAAGCCATCGGATTTTACTGCGCGGTGGGTTTGTGAGACCGCTCGTCTCAGGTATACACATTTACCTACCGTTGGGTTGGCGTATACTGATGCGTATCGAGAAAATAATTCGCGAAGAACTTAATCGCATCGGAGCTCAAGAAATGCTAATGCCGGCAATATGTCCGAGAGATGTCTGGGAGAAATCAGGGCGTTGGATTGAATATGGCGATGATATGTTCAAGTTCAAGGACCGGAAAGGTCGGGAATATTGCCTTTGTCCGACCCACGAAGAGATAATAACGGGGATAGCCCGTAATAGTATCCGTTCTTATCGGGACCTTCCCCAGATTTGGTATCAGATCCAAATTAAGTACCGGGATGAGTTGCGTTCGCGCTTTGGGGTAATTCGTTCTCGGCAGTTTATCATGAAAGACAGCTATAGCCTTGATCGCGATGACGATGGGCTCAGCGAGAGTTTTGAACTCCATAAACAAGCCTACACTAATATTTACAGACGTTGTGGGATCGATTTCGAAATAGTCGATGCGGCTGGTGGTTTAATGGGTACTGGTCAATCAAGTGAATTTGTTGCTCGGGTTGATGGTGGTGAGGATACGATCGCGATCTGCGCTAATTGTGATTATCGCGCTAGTTTGGAAGTAGCTCAGGGTATTGGTAAGGTATTTGATTTTGCGGATAGCCCAGTAACTGAGGTCCATACACCGGGGAAAAGAAGTGTTGATGAGGTTAGTGATTTCCTAAAGGTGGGATCTGAGAACCTCGTGAAGAGCATATTCTACACAGCGTCTGATAAGGAACCTATGCTTATTTTGCTTAGGGGCGACTATGAGATAAATGAAGGTGTGATCCGAAGCAAATTTGGCTTCTCTTACAAACCTGCTGATGCTGAAACGATCGTCAGGTTTTTCGGTGCTGAACCGGGTTTTATCGGTCCAGTCAATAAGGACGATATTGCGATATATGCAGATGATCTGCTGAAAGGCGCTAAGGGTATGATAACAGGAGCCAATAAGAACGATTATCATATGAAGGGCTTGAATCTGGAACGTGATGTTAACGTGCGCGAGTACTTAAATCTTCGGGTTGTGAAAAAAGGTGATGCTTGTTCAAAGTGTCGCAGTGAGCTTGAGTTGCATAATAGTCTGGAATTGGGGCATATCTTCAAATTAGGGACCAGGTACTCTAAGCTGCTGGGTGCGACTTTCCTCGATGAGAATGGTGAAGAGAAACCTATTGTCATGGGAAGCTATGGGATCGGACTTGAACGCATTATGGCTTGTGTGTGTGAACAGAAGGGTGATGAACACGGAGCCGTATGGCCGATATCCATTACACCGAGTGAAGTATACATTGTTGTTCTGAATCCGCTTGATAATGATGTTGCCGGAGTTGCTGAAGAGGTTATTCAGGCATTGACTAACAATGGTTTTTCGGTTATTATAGATGACCGTGATCTCTCAGCGGGTGTCAAATTCAACGATTCGGAGTTGTTGGGTATTCCATTAAGGCTGACAATTGGTCCGAAAGGCATAAAGAACGATAGTTTTGATATTCATCTGCGTGAGACCAAGGAGATAGTGCGGGTCGATAAAACATCGATATTGTGTAAACTACAAGAGTTGAAGAGCATGTTGTACCGGAGGTTGAATGAATAATATTTTTAAATTGTCAGAGGTAGTTGAATTAATCAAGAATATTGTGGATGAGTTCGAATTACGTTTCTATGATTTGTATTTCAATGAAGTTAACAACTCTTTCCGTATTTTCATTGATCGCGAGGATGGCACCGTAAGCGTAGATGATTGTAAAAAGGTGAGTAAGTCAATTGCCCGGGCTTTGGATCAGTCAGATCTGGTTACTTTCGCATACATCCTTGAGGTTTCTTCGCCGGGTATCGCAAGGCATTTAACAAGACCTGAGCATTTTGTCTGGGCACAAGGTAAGATTGTGGAAATAGATACTGGAGACCGCAAGATTAGGGGTTATCTTAGACAAACGAAGCAGGACGGCGTGCTTATCGCGACCGATGATGGAGAAAGTGCGGTACCTTATTCGTCAGTTGTTAGAGCAAAGGTTGTAGAGGAGCTTGATTATGGCAAACGAAGATAACTTGATTACCGAAGGCATAAAATCAATCGCTAGGGCAAGGGGAGTGAAGTTCGATTACGTTATCGAAGCGCTCATAGAAGCGTTGAAAAATGGTGTGAGGAGGAAGTTCGGTAAGGGCGTAGAATCAGAGGTGGTAGTGAATAAGTCCACTGGTGAAATCGGGATTTACCTACTGAAGAAGGTAGTTGATAATGTAGAGGATCCAGACAAAGAAATCAGGTTTGATGATGCGCGACAAGAAAAATCGACTATCGAGATCGGTGATGAATGGCGTCGGCATATTCCAATTGCTGATTTGGGAAGGACTGCTATTGAATCAGTGAAACAAACTCTCACTCAACGGGTCAGTGAAGCAGAAAGAAACCGAATTATGGTTGAGTATGAAAAAAAAGTTGGTGAAATAGTCAAGGGTATTGTGAAAGTAGTAAGTCGTAATGAGATACTTGTAGATCTAGGTCCAGTCGAGGCGACAATACCTTCTTATGGAATCATGAGGAGTGAACACTACCGTCTGGATTCTCCGATCAGGGCAGTGATCTCGCGTGTTGATCGTGCCCAATGGGGTCCGAAGATTATTCTTTCACGAACTGATTCGAAATTCTTGGAGCGGATGTTGTTTTATGAAATACCCGAGATAAAGGATGGTTTTGTCCAGGTTTGCAGGATAGCTCGTGAGCCTGGCGTCCGTGCCAAGGTTGCAGTTCAAACACTTGATCTTAAGATCGATCCTATCGGGGCATGTGTTGGATATCGGGGCAGTCGCATCCAATCGATAGTGAAAGAGCTATCCGGCGAACGTATTGATATCATACTGTGGAGTAAAGACCCCTATCTCCAGGTATCGAGAAGCCTTTCGCCGGCAAAGATAAAGGAAGTTATTATCCTTGATGAGAACAATGTGTTGGCTGTTGTTAGTGACGAAGATTATTCAAAAGCAATCGGCAAGAACGGTGTTAATGTAGATTTGGCGTCCAAACTGTGTGCTCTTGAGATTGAAATAAGGAAGTTGTCAGATTACGAACAGGAACTTAAAGAAAAAGAGCTAGCTAAGAGCAAAATACAGGATATCAAGGAAATCAAGCCAGCGATGCGCAAAATCATGGAAGAAAAAGGCTATTCAAATGTTCTTGCAGTTCTGAAGGCTCCTGTTGAAGAACTCAAGTTTCTTTTGAAACTTGACGACGATGGTGTCGAGAATATTATTTCAACGTTGCGCTCGGCTAAACAAGTGGCTGTACAAATAGAAGAACTCGAAGCGATCAAGGCAGCGAAAACAAAGACCGAAGCAGCAGAAGCAAAGAAAGCAGAAGCAGAGGTCGAGGCAGCAGAAGCAAAGGACGAAGAAGCGAAAGCAAAGGCCGAAGAAGCGAAAGCAAAGA
>JAUWLY010000112.1 GCA_030613445.1 Candidatus Stahliibacteriota bacterium
AGTAAATTCTCTACGGCGGCGAGGTTTTTTTCTTTTTCACCAAAGAGCGGATCAAACTGAACAAAGCCAATTTTCATCTATCCTCCATTATTTTTTCAATAACCATCATTGTGAATCTGCGTTTAACTGTAGTTGTCTGATTTATCAGACAATATATTTCAAACAGCCCAATAAATTGGGCAACTACAATTTGATGTCGCAGTTCAATTTTGACTGACCCCTTTATGCGATTTCTTTTTTATTATATTATAAAGGAATACTTGTTGGTGTCAATTACCTTGCCAAAATAGGGGTCATGGTACTATACCATGACCCCTATTTGCGGTTGTCTTGTATGATTAAGTCAGTTTATCAGGTGCTATATAGTCACCGTGCTTTGTTTGGGCTTCGATCAACCTCTGTTTCTGCGCTTCGAGTGTGTCGAACAATATTTTTGGTGCATCCATAACATCAGTTTCATAGATCTTCTTTATCCGCTCTATCTTGGCGAGACTTTCGGAGACTCGGACCGTGAATTGTTTATTATAATCCTCAAGACTGTAGTCTTTATTGAGAACCTCTTTGAATAAGCGCTTGAGATCCTCATATTTGGGGATACGACCGGTTGGTGTATTAATAGCTTCAACATCACCATTTGCCCGCAGTTCAGCCCACTTGTACCAGATTTTCTTGTCGGTTTTTGCATTCAAGAAGTTCCCATCTTTGCCTTTTAAGAAGTAATTGACCCCGAAAATAAGTGGTGTTTTTTCCAAGTCCTTTGCGAAATCCAGATTCGCCTGGATATAATTTGCGATGGGGATAGAAAGAAAGTCAAGATTAGACATGAGATTGAATTTCCTCACCCCTTCCTTGCCTAAAGTAGCTGCCGTAGTCTCGGATTCCAGAGAAGCACCCTTTGTAATTATACCGTGTGCCCAATCAAGTGACTCTTCGATAGGTACGCAGGTGTCTGAGTCCCTGCCACCGTATACCATACCGCCAATGACAACACCCTTTGGGTCATGAAGTGTTGGATCAAGGTTACTGAAATTCTCCAGGCCGATAGTAAAGCGTGCATTCCGGTGCGAAACCGTGATTTCTTTGCCGTCTTTGTCTTTCTTGCTGATTGCCCATTCACCTGAATGATTAATACCATTTGGCGGTATTTCGCCATCTTTGTCAATCCAGTGAACGTTTTTTTCTGGGGTCATCAGTATGTTTGAGAAGATTATTTCAGTTGGCGTATGGAGTGCTTTCCATATACCCGGGTCATCCTTGGAATTTATCCCCATGATTATGCCAAATACACCTGCCTCGACATTTACTGCACGGACCTCATTGTTTATCTTTCTGAGATATGCAATGTCGTCACCCACTACTGTTTCGTTATCCAGCGTTGCCGTGGATGTTTTGCCACACAACGAAGGAAAAGCACCGGTAAAATAAGTAACCCGGTCATTAGGACCGTGCACACCCATAATGAGCATGTGTTCGGTGAGCCAACCTTCTTTAGAGCCGCGATTGATCGCCAGGCGCATGGACAGTTTTTTTAGTCCGATCGTGTTACCGCCGTATTGGGTATTAGCGCTGTATACGATATTGTCCTGTAAGTCGATGTATATCCTTCTTTTATCAAGGTTTTTGCTCGTATTACGTTCATCAAGCTCACCAGCCGAATGGACGATCTTGAAGAATTTCTCATTTTTCCCCTGCCGGACAAATTCTTCGAAGCCCTGGCGATATAAAATATCTTCACTGTGTGCAACATAAGCAGAATCAGTTAGCTGGATAACTGGTTGTGAGAACTCTGATTTGGTCGGACCAAGGCAGAAAAAACGTACGTAAAGCTCTTTGCCTTTCATAATATCTTTCATGATGTCATGCACTTCTTTGAGGCCTTCGTCGCGGTCAGCGGTCCTTATTGATTTGTCAAGTTTTGCACCTTTGGGCATAAGAATTAGGGTATGGGCTTTATCGCGTGCCTGGTCATAGTATGAATCAAAGTGAATTGTATGACCTTCAGTTGCGAGCTGGGTTTCTTCACCATTTCTAATGGCTGCGTCCCTGATGTATTTGATGTCTTCAGGCGCATCAGTGCAAATGAAAACCTTATCAGGGTTGCAATGATCAATATATTTCGCAATGAATTCATGCAGAGTAGGGTTGTCGATTTTCATCAGTTTGTTAAAACCCTGGTCGCCTAACCTTTGTTTTAGATTCTCCTTAGTCTTGTCGTCCATCTTTTTAACCTCCTTAATATGGTTTGTTATTGCACCTTGAAACTTATTTAAAATAGGGATTATTTAATCTAACTACTTCCTTAGTCTATTTATTATATTCACTTTTTCTAAAAAAGCAAGCAAAATATATGGCTGCGGGGGTTATTTATTTTCTTTTTTCCCGGTATAAATGAATGCTTCTTGTCGCATCTTTATCCACTTTCCCTGATCAATGCCGATTATTTGTCCGCATTTGCATTTGATTTTATCATAGTCGTGTATCGTATAATCACTCTTGATACGCTGCTTCCAGCAATGCAAGACCCTTCCTTTACCGATCTTCAGATACTTGAACAACTTGCGCTTACATTTAGCACATTTGATAGTCAGCATTGTTAGATACGCGTAAACTTACTATACCACGTTTGCTCGTTCTATTTTAAGAGGACTATCTTTTCAACCCTATTGTCCTTTAACCCCACTTTCAAGAAATACACACCCTGTGCTAGATCGCCGACCTTGAGGTACTCAGTAGTTTTTTCGAGCCGGAATGATCTGACAAGACACCCTGCTACATCATAAAGATGGAGAATAACGGGTGGTTCAGTTACATGCACTATGGCTTGATACCTTACGATGTGAGATTGAAGAGAGAATTTAGGTTCCAACTCGCTTGCGATTTCCCTGATGCCGATGATCTGGGCAACGTGAATAGTGCCTGGAGAGCCGGGTTCTGGACTACCATAAGCACCAGTACCAGCAAGACCTGCTTGGGCTGATGTTGCTATATAGGTTGTATCCAAATAATTTGTGTAGAATATCTTGATGCGACCACCACCAGCACCGCCACCACCGCCGAATTCTGAATTGGCACCATTTCCTCCGTTTGAATTGAGTGCAGAATGATGAATTATCACACTATCAGCCCATAGCATGATTCCACCACCAGAACCACCTCCACCAGCTTCAAAACCAACCGATGTACCCACATGACCGTCTTCACCGTCCGTTTCAATATACGAAGAATCCATAGTAATCTTCTGAGCTCTCAGATAGATCATTGCCCCACCACTTCCACCGAATCCATCCACTACAGATAAATAACGACCTGCACCACCTCCAGAGCCTATTTCAATCAGTGTATCTTGTGCATTACCATAGGCACTGCCTCCTGCTCCTGGGTAGATATCACCTCCAGCCCCACCGTTACCGCCATAAGCACCGCCGCCTCCTGCACCGCCGCTTATACCACCAGCTCCGCCACCACCTGGACCGTAACCGTCAGGATGAGTATTATTACCACCCCTATAACCAGTTTTTGAACCATTAATTGATGAAGAATCTTGAATGAGTATTAATGGTGCATTCAAAAGCAGCCATCCAGTTGAATCAACTGCACCACTCCATTGTCTGACTTTTAGTACTCCCTTATTTGAAATATGAACCTTGATATTATACTGGTGATCACCACAAATAACCAAGCTGTCATTTTGTACAATAAGGCTATCGTTGTCCTCATAAATATAGCCAAAAAATAGCGAAAATATCGTAAGATAGATCATATCACCTCCTTTACTATTTTATCAAGCAGGGGCAGAATGTCAAGGGGACTGTCGTGTTGACAACTAGGGGTTATTAGATATAATTTGCCTATGCTTAAGGAATTGAGCGAATTCGTGGGTGT
Organism: Candidatus Stahliibacteriota bacterium; assembly: GCA_030613445.1. Taxonomy (GTDB): domain Bacteria; phylum Hydrothermota; class Tepidihabitantia; order SM23-42; family SM23-42; genus JAUVZL01. The sequence continues at coordinate 3,883 of JAUWLY010000112.1, forward strand.
GAGTGGCGGTGAACGTAAAATTAGGGAGTTTATCAGGAGCAAAATAGAACAAGATGTTGATGAAATCATTGAGGATCCTTATGGTAATCTAATTGTTCGAAAAGGAAATGTAAAAAAACCGCGCCTACTTCTAACTGCCCATATGGACGAAGTAGGTTTTATGATTGTCGGTATTGAAAAGAAAGGGTTGCTGAAATTCTCCACGATTGGTATTCTACCACAGATAATCTTTGCCAAAAGAGTAATAATAGGCGCTAAATCCGTCCCTGGTGTGATCGGCATGAAACCAATTCATCAAAGGAAAGAAGACGAAAAGACAAAATTGCCTGATGTGAAAGATCTCTTTATTGATATCGGTGTTTCCTCAAAAGACGAGGCTGAAAAGCTGATAAAGACCGGTGATTTAGGTACTTTTGATACAGCATATCGTGAGAATGGCGACACTATTTTTGGCAAAGCATTTGATGATCGCATTGGATGCCATATACTGATTCACATACTCAAACACACTGATTTGCCAATGTATTGTGCCTTTACTGTACAGGAGGAAGCAGGGCTTCGCGGTGCCGGGATAGTTGCCTTTCGAGTACATCCTGATATTGCATTTGCCGTTGATACGACAGCCTCAGGTGAATGGCCTTCAGATAAGGACATCCCTCAATACCCCCGGATCGGCATGGGGCCAGTTATTACAGTTGCTGACCGTTCGATAATATGCGATAAGCAGCTTGTATCACTCTTAAAGAGTACAGCACGTGAGCAGAACATCCCCTATCAGTTGAAAAAACCAATGATTGGTGGTACAGATGCCGGTTCTATTCATGTTAGCAGAACAGGCGTGCGCACCGCAGCTATCCAGACACCGGCAAGATACATACATTCGCCATTGTCGATCGTTTCCAAGAAGGATATAGAACTAGGCATCAAATTGTTGACCTGCAGTATTGACAAGGTATGCAAGGAGGTATCTTTATGGAGTTAGTAAAGAAGCTCTGCAATGCATATGGACCATCTGGCCGGGAAGATAATATTAGAAGAATGATTGAGACTGAAATCGGAAATTTCTGTCAGAGAATGGAAGTCGACAGACTCGGTAACCTAATAGCTTATGTGCCAGCGAAATCTAAAGACGGTATCAGAGAGGAAAAAAATACCAAGATAGTGTTCTGCGCCCATATGGATGAAATAGGACTTATTGTCACGTATATTGATAAGAAAGGTTTTGTGAGGTTCGCTAATATTGGCGGTTTGTTCCTTGGAAATATAGTGAATCAACGGGTGATATTTGAAAACGGCATGATTGGTATAATCGGTGTTGAAACCAAAACAGAGACACCAAAGCCGCCGCGTATTGATAACCTATTTATTGATATTCATGCACAAGACAGAAAAGAAGCTGAGAGCAAAATCAGTATTGGCGATAGCGCATCGTTTTACCAACAAGCAGTTATTGCAAACAATCGAATGACATCAAAGGCACTCGATGACCGCATTGGTTGTTATTGTCTTATCGAGACGATGAAGCTACTCAAAGAAAATAAGGATGATCTGTACTTTGTTTTCACAGTCCAAGAAGAAGTTGGTTTAAGAGGCGCCAGGACAAGTGTCTACGGAATCGCACCTGACTATGCAATTGCGGTTGATGTTACAGCTACTGGCGATACGCCAGAGTGTCGAAAAATGGATGTTGGTCTTGGTAAAGGACCAGCAATAAAAGTAAAGGATGCCAGGTTTCTCGCCAACCCAGTCGTCAAAGACAAACTCGTTACGTATGCAAAGGAAACAGATACCCCTTATCAACTCGAAGTCCTTGAAAGGGGTACTACTGATGCAGCAGTTGTACAGATTATCAGAGAGGGTGTGTTGAGCGGTGTGTTATCGATTCCGACAAGATACATTCATTCCACAAACGAAACCTGTGATCTTGGCGATGTTGAAGGTGCAATCAAGTTATTGCTCGCGGTTGGTGAGAAAGGCTTGGATTAGTCATGGATAAAGGTTACTCAGTTGTTTTGATATCAACTGAATCAGGCAGGACCAGGTACTTCTTCGTTTCAAAAAAATGGCTGAAGATAGTAGCAACCTTTTTTTTCATTGGGGTTGTTATTCTTGGGTATATTGCGATTAATTATTCGAGAGTGTATTATCGAGCTCTGGAGACGGTTATTCTTAAGCGTCGTAACAGAGAAATAGAGCGGGAATTTGCTAAACTTCAGGAGATTAAGGAGAACCTTGAGCGTACTGAAGAGCACAACAAGAAATTGAAAGTAATGTTGGGTATTGAAGAAACCCCAGTTGAGGTTGACCCCGAATTGGATAGAATGAGCTACGACTATTCGCGCAAGATAGAATCGGCATCAAAGAACACAGGAAATATACCTGCGCTCTTGCCCACGTCTGGTAGGATCTCAAGGAGCTATAGTCTTGAACATGCTGGGATCGATATTGCCGCGGTTCGTTTCTCGCCGGTCGTCGCCGCAGCTTCGGGGATTGTCAAAACTGTGGGGTGGGATTCAGTATTCGGCAACTATGTGATTGTTGAGCATGATATTAATTACTCAACATTTTACGGGCACTTGAATTCTGTTGCCGTAAGATCCAATGACCTGATTGCTGGTGGTAAGGTCATCGGGACGATAGGATCAACCGGTAAATCGACGTCTCCACATTTGCATTATGAAGTGAGGTTTCGCCAGCAAGCTGTTGATCCTCTTGGATACCTGCCGTTTCTGCTGAATTTCAAGGAGAATAGATGAAGATACTAATAACCGGTATTTCCGGTTTTACCGGAAGTCACCTCGCCGAGTATTTACTGGATGAGGGTAAACATGAAGTATATGGAATGATAAGGTGGCGTTCAGATAGACAGAATATTATAGGGATTCAGGATAAAATCCAACTCTTTGAGTGCGACATAAAAGATGCCTTTGCAGTAAACACGGTTATTGCAAAGATAAAGCCTGACCAGATCTTCCATCTTGCTGCACAGAGTTATGTTCCTTTTTCATGGCAGGCGCCTCAAGAAACCCTCACTACCAATATAATTGGCGAACTTAATGTATTCGAGGCGGTGAGAGCAGCCAAGTTGGATTCACGTATACAGATTGCCGGTTCGAGTGAAGAATACGGTATGGTTTACCCGGATGAGATACCTATAAAAGAAACAAATGCATTGAGGCCGCTCAGTCCATATGGCGTAAGTAAAGTAACCCAGGATTTTTTGGGTTATCAATATTTTAAGAGCTACGGTTTGAAAATTGTAAGGACGCGCGCCTTTAATCATACTGGACCACGTCGAGGGGAAGTGTTTGCGACTTCGAATTTTGCCAAGCAGATCATTGAGATTGAAAAAGGAAACCGGGAACCTGTGCTCCAGGTTGGTAACTTGGATGCGGTGCGTGATTTTCTTGATGTTCGTGATGTGGCTAGAGCCTACGCTTTCTCGTTATCAAAAGGAGAACCTGGTGAGGTATACAACATCTCGTCAGGTGTTGGTGTAAAAATCAAGGATATGTTGGATATACTCATTGAGCTGTCAAATGTAGATCTGAAGGTAGAAAGCGATCAATCGAGGATGAGACCATCGGATGTTGAGTTGCTGATCGGGTCAGCTGAAAAATTCAAGAAAGCCACTGGTTGGAAACCAATTATACCATTTGATCAGACCCTAGGTGATTTATTGGAGTACTGGCGCCAGAAGTTGGCATGAAGACAATTCTGGTCACTGGGAGCGAGGGTTTTGTAGGTTCACACCTTGTGAAGGCGTTGAAAGAAGGGCTTCATAAGCTTGTTACAACATCTTATCCATTGACCATACCTAAAGAGGGCTCTTATGTACCACTCGATATCATGAACCTTGAAATGACAAAGCAAGTCCTCAAAGATCAACAACCCGATATTGTTTTCCACCTTGCTGCCATTAGTTCAGTATCCAAATCATTTCGTGATTCACCCCTAACCTATAATACAAACCTGATAGGGACAGTTAATCTCCTGGAAGCGACAAAAAGTTTGAGGAAAGAGGTGAGATTTATCTTTGTGTCGACGTGTGAAGTATATGGTGGTGGTACTGATCTTTCCGAGACAACCAAGATTGATTTGAAAAATCCCTATGCAGTTAGTAAGTATGCGGCTGAGTTGGTTTGCCAAGACTATGCGCTTAATGGTCTTGATTTTGTGATTTTAAGGCCCTTTACCCATACTGGACCGGGGCAAGTAAGAGATTTCGTTTTGCCATCGATAGCAGCGCAGATTGTGGAGATAGAAAGAGGTACGAAACCACCTTTAATTGAACTCGGTAATGTAGATGTAAAACGTGAGTTTATGAATATCCAAGATATCATAATCGGCTACAAGCTGGCGATATCGAAATGCAAGACAGGAAATATATACAATATTTCATCAAATAAGGGGTATACTATCAAACAAGCCTTGGTCGTTATGCAGAAATTGTCCCGGGTGAAATTTGAGATTAAAATGGATCCTTCTAAAATAAGGAAGGTTGACATACCTATTCTTATAGGCAATGGAAGTAAGTTTGCCAGACTTACAGGATGGAAGCCGAGATTCAAATTTGAGAAAACCCTTGAGGATCTGCTTAATTATTGGCGTGCGAAAACTTAACACAGACTACTTCGTATTTTCAGCTTATTAAGATCA
>JAUWLY010000200.1 GCA_030613445.1 Candidatus Stahliibacteriota bacterium
GCTATTGCCACCACCGTCAATAATTGACAATCCTTCGCCAGCCCCTCGTACAACACCATCTGCTTTTAAGATTATTTCTTCATTGTATGTACCTGGTGCAACGACAACAATGTCACCGCCATTTGCAGCATCAATACCCTGTTGTATAGTCGGATAATCTTGCGGTACCCTTATTATTATCGCATGGAGTAATAGAGGGAAAAACGCAAAATAAACAATTAGTATTGTAAATAATTTCTTCATTCCTGCCTCCTATTTTCTTAAGTATAAAAAGAAATAGTCGTATGTCAATGGTACAACGATTTATGCTGTAATGAGAAGAAATTAACTATTTGTAACCTCGGTATTCTTCTCTTTTTTGGAAAGGAAGTAAATGCCGATTAAAAGGAGGGTGAGACCCATAAACTGCATTAATGTGATGCTTTCTCTTAAAACCAGATAGCCTAAAAAGGTTGCGAAAAAAGGCGTAGAGAGTTCAAGCGCCGAGACTTGAGCAGCCTTGATCAGTCTTATACCTTCATAGTATAAAATGGTGCCGATGCCAATGGCAAACCCGAGCAATACTTGATAGACACTGACAATCTCAAGACCTCTAGAAACTAAAACATAACTAATAAAGATAATACCAGCAAAGAGAAATCGGTAAAAGGCGATTATCCCTGCATCGAGTGATCTCAAGTATTTTCGTGCAACTATTGCAGTTGTTGCCCAGGCTACTGTTGCTGACAAGACATAGATGTCTCCAATCGTACCACACCTGAATCCGACAAGATTGCCGAGTGTTTTTGTTGTAACCAGGATCCCCGCAACAATCATGAATAGTATACCGAGATAGTCGGTTTTTGTGATCCTGTCTTGTTTGAGTACGAGAAATCCAAAGAATACAATGAAAATCGGTTGCATATGACCGATTATAACTGCATTGATAACTGGCACTCGGGTTAAGGCATAGATATATATCAAATCGGCAAAGAGTGTCGCAGCGATGGATATGTATATTAACTTGGGTATATATTGTTTCTTAACGATAATGTTTTTTGTTTTGAAAACGACGACATATACTGCAATGATTACAAAAGCAAATATCGTTCGAGCGGCAAAGGTATTTATAAAATCAGTGTTCTGGTATGATAGTTTTGCCAGGATAGGCTCAATTGCCCACATAACACTCGCTCCTAATACAGTCAAGGTGCCAAGCATTTTCTGATCGATCTTTTTAAGCATATGCGTATTGTATTCATATATATCGATAATTCAAGACAGCTTGACAGTGCATTTTTCTCAGAATATAATATCATATGAATATCTCTTGCAAGCAAAAAATCCTTTTGTACGCGTTATCAGTTCTGCCTGAATTACTATTTGGCAGACTTCTTTTAGAACATAGTGACATTGAAACTCCGGATAAAGATACGAGCTTGTATTCATTTGAATTCACCCTGTCAGAGAACAATAGCAGAATGGTATTTGACTTCAAGAGTGAATTAAAGAGCGGCGAGGTGAATATCTGGTTAGGTGGTGGTGGTTATGAAGTCATTGGGAACTACACCAACGACGGAGCATTTGAATACAGTAAGGAGGTTTTTGGACCCTTGAACAATTCAGAACCAATCGTTATTAGAGTTAGTACTAAAAAAGCAGCAGGTAAATGGACGATCCGGCTTACTGAAATGTCATCAAGGAACATGCTTGTTTCAATATTGATTTCCGGCATTTTAATTATAATGATCTGTGTCGTTTTATTAATTGGATGGAAAGTAAAAAGTAACAGCCTATTCAAATGGCCATTAATCGGTGCTGGTACCTGGTTTGTCGGTATTGTTTTGAAGTTTGGCTTTGCCTATTTTTTTAATAACCCTATCCTTGAACTCTTGAAAGAATCATTTGGACAAACTGGTTATCTATCCATTGGCAGCATTTATATTGGTTTGCTCACTGGCGTTTTTGAAATCGGGGTAACCCTGGTCTTTGTATTGTTCATAAAGGGGATCTATAAAAATGCGCAGAGAGGCATCGGTATTGGACTTGGTGCTGGTACGATTGAGGCTTTACTCATTGGATTTTCTCAAATCGGCGCTTTTGCTATGGTCATTTCAGGTTCTCCAGGAAGCAGCGATATCATAACTGGTTTGGTAAATGCGACAGTTCATACACCTTTATTTTTCCTCGTAGCACCGGTTGAAAGAATAATCGCTATCCTGTGTCACACCAGTTCACGAGCCTTAGTCGTTTTATCAGTCGTTAGAAAAAAACAAATTTATTTCTGGGCCGGGTTTTTTATTATGACGGCAATCGATGTTATTGCAGGTTATGCTCATTTGGCTGGATATGTTAATACCGTATCAACTTGGTTCATAGAACTAGCCTTGGTACCCTTTGCAGTAGCAAGTATTCTTGTAATCAAATGGTATTATAAAAACTGGGTTACAAACTCAACTAATCAGTAGATAAAAATTATGGTACAAAAACTGCCGCAGCGATCACCGTTGTCCATAAGCCATTTTTATCGCCGATCGCGGTTTGAGTGACTGCCGTTGTCTTGACGAATTTACTCGAAATCTTCCAGATCTCTTTTCTCTCGTCATAACTCGTGTCAGGGTCAAAAGGCACACCAAGTGTCGTCGCTAACATCTGTGCAGCTAAATCTTCGGCTTTATCTGAGGCTCTAAGTTCAGTTTCTCCGCACGAGTGATATTCAGACAAATAGCCGTATTGTGTACGGTCTTTAGGTATTGCAATGCCGATTGAGGCAGCTATGAGACGATGTGATTCATTAGTACTGCACTCAGCCATCACCGTATAAACTATTTCCCCCGCTGATAAGAGGATAGTGCCTTTGTTTCTGGCTAGAATTTTTATTTTAGGAGGTAAAATACTTGACACCCTTACGATATTGAAATGAGCAATACCAGCATCACGTAATGCTGCCTCAAAACTTGCCAGCTTGGCTTTGTGCTTTCCAGCGCCTTTGGTCAAAAACAGATTCTCTGGTACCCACATATCATCTCCTTATGGAGCAGACCAGAGTCGAACTGGCGGCCTTCTCGCTGCGAACGAGACGCTCTCCCAACTGAGCTACTGCCCCTAGCTTTTGGATTATATCAGAAAAGAACAGGAAGTCAATACAAAAAGTGTTTAAATGGTTAAATCGTAATTAGTTAAACAAAACTCCGTTCAATAGCATATGTGATATTTAGTTATTTAACTTTTTAACCATTCACAATTTAACCAGGATTTATTTCCTTTTCAATAATAGACAGAATTTCTTGTACAGTTCTTGCTAAATCGCGATTCTCGATAATGTACTTGTAATCATTCTTGTAGCTCAATTCTTCAAATGCTTTGGCAAGTCGGTTTTTGATCACCTCATTTTTATCTGTGTTCCGTTTGATCAGTCTCTGCTCTAATTCTGCAAAATCGGGCGGAATGATGAAGAAATACAAACCGTCTGGATTAGACTGCATAAGTACACGGGCACCGTATACGTCAATATCCATAAGTACATGGTATCCTTTATTCAGCGTATTCTCTAATGTCTGTTTAGGTGTACCATATAGATTACCATGTACCCAAGCATATTCAACGAACCGATCTTTTTCTATCCAATCCTTGAATTCAGGTTGAGTAAGAAAGATATACTCGCGGTTATTCTTCTCTCCTTGGCGCATCGGTCTTGACGTTGCAGATACAGAATAGCGGATATCTGATCTCAAATTCAGTATTTTTTGACAGATGCTTGTTTTACCAACGCCGGAAGGTCCGGATAGAACAATCAATTTACCCTGTTTGTTCACTGATCCTCTAACAAATACCGGCTTCTACTCAATATTTTGTACCTGCTCTCTGATTTTTTCGACTTCTTCTTTAATCTGGACTACGGATTTACTTATCTCGAGGGAATTGGCTTTTACACTACAGGTATTAGCTTCGCGTTGAATCTCTTGGAGCAAGAAATTGAGTTTTCTTCCACAGTGTGCGTTCTTGTCTAAAGCCTCTTTGAATAGAACCAGGTGACTTGCTAATCTCTTGCATTCTTCATTCACATCTGTACGGTCAATAGTGTACAGTAACTCCTGGTAGAATCTATCCTCGTTCAGTTCTTTGTCGAATTTCTTCCCGATTTCTTCAAGGTGTTCCTTATAATCCTGGTTCCTTTTGGGTATTAGTTTCTCAACTACACGGATACTCTTTTCAATAACACGGATTGATTTCCTTATTTCCTTTTCGATATGTTCTCCTTCCTTGCGTTTCATTTCAAGGAAAGTCTTAAGAGCTCTATTAAGAATTGGCTTGAATGAATCAAAAACATCCTTAGAATCAGCTGGTGGCTGGCTAAATTTTACCAATCCTTGTACTGATAATATGGTATTGATATCAAGTTGTCCACCAACCTTGTGCTGTTTTTTTAGTTTATCAACAACTTCCATATACGCACAAAGTAATGCATCGTCTATCTCAACTGTAGCATCAAGGATTTCTCTATCCTGCTGAATAAGTACCACAATGTGTCCCCTGATTACTTTTTTCTGGATGAACGACCTGATTTTATCCTCAAAAGGCAATAAAGTGCTTGGACACTTCACGGAAATTTCTAGGAAACGATGATTGTAGGATTTTATCTCCACATCAAACCTGATAAGTGGTTTTCTTATTGTACCACTTGCTCGACCCATACCAGTCATACTATAAGGCATCTAAACCTCCATGATGATTGTAACTGGCCCGTTGTTATTCAAAGAAACATCCATGCGCGCTCCAAAGACCCCGCTTCGCGTTGGAATACCTTGAGTATTCAGTGACGATATAAAAACCTCATATAGCTCCTTGGCTTTACCAGGTTCTTCAGCATTAGCAAATGATGGTCTCCGACCTCGTGACGTATCAGCAAGCAGGGTGAATTGCGAAACAACGAGTGCCGCACCTTTAACATCCTTAAGCGAGAGGTCAAATTTTCCTTTTTTGTCCTCAAAGATACGTAGATTCGCGCACTTTTTTGCTAGTTCTTTGGCATTTGTTTGAGTATCACCTTTGCGTATACCGAGTAAAATCAATAAACCATTATTGATCCTTGATATCGCTCTGTTTTCCACTTCAATTTTCGCCTTAGATACTCTTTGAATAACCGCTTTCAAGACCTTACTCACTCAACTCATTCAATATCGTTGTCGCAAAATCCTTCGCAGTTTTTGGACCCGAACCAGTAATGATCTTTTCGCAAACCTTTACATCAGCTTTGACATAACATCCACCACAATTTGCAATTTCATCCTTAACCGCTGGATATGCCGTCACTTCGATATCTTTTAGTATCCCTGCTCGAGCAAGGACAACTGGAGCAATACATATCGCCGCAATAGTCTTACCGGCTCGATTGAACGCCTGAATAATACTATGGAGTACAACATTATCCCACAAGACTTCACAGCCAGTCCCGCCCACAACCAAAAGAACATCATAGAGATCAGGGATTACCTGTTCAAGCGTCAGGTCAGGCTTAACAACCATGCCAAGCATACCCTTTGCCGGTAAAGTATCGGTTGAAGCAACAGTCACTTTTAGCCCTGATTTAGTGAATAAATCATACGGTTCTTTGAATTCTTCATCACGAAAATCTTCTGGAGCAATCACCATTAAAACTGATTTAGCAATCTGTACTGGCTTTTCTGGGGAAACGACTTGTGTTTGCTCTTCTCCCCCACCACAACATATAGTCAAAAGAATTGCCAGAACCAATATTCTTTTCATAAAACCCCCTTAAACAAATAGTAAATGG
>JAUWLY010000056.1 GCA_030613445.1 Candidatus Stahliibacteriota bacterium
TCAAGAAATTCGAGAAATATATTTATGAAGATAAGAAAATCAAAAAAATTGACGTCAAGAACTATTCAGATCTTTGGAAAGTATATATAGATAAACACAGCAAAAAGCGAGGGAAACAATGAATTTAATATTGAGTGCATTGACATTGTTTGTGCTAAACGCCGATATTCCGGCAAAGGTCTCATTTCTGGTCGGAACGGCAACTATTGACCGAGAAGGAACAAGATACTCGGTCGTGCTGAATGCCACACTTCATGTTGATGATGTGGTTACAACTGGTGACGATTCAGAATGTGAGATTCAGTTTTCAAATTATGCCCTGGTTCGTCTCCAGGCGAATGCCAGTATCAAGATTGAGAAAAAGGAAGAAACACCGAAAGGTATTTTTCATCGTATCTTCGCATCTATGGGTGAGGTCATCTCTAAGGTAACCAAAATGAATGCAGGTGACGAATACGAAATCAGGACTGATGCGGCGCAAGCATTTATCAGAGGGACTACATTCAAGACAACTATTGAAGAAGATGGAACGAGTTCTTTTAGTGTATTTGAAGGGAATATCGCGGTCAAGAGTTTACTCGAAGGCGCCAAAGAAATCCTTCTAAATCAGAATTTTACATCAAAAATCAAGAAAGGTGAGTTAGAACCCTTAGGCGACAAATTGTCCGACCTTGAGATTGCTGCGTTTGCCAATACTTTCAAAGATTTTCTTGATCGTGGTAAGGTTCTGGATGAGCTGCGTGGCAAATTCGAAGAAGAGAAAAAGAAAAAAGAAGAAGAACTAAAAGAAAAGAAAGACGACGCTATTGATAAGACCAAGGATAAACTGAAAGGTCTATTTAAGTAATTCAACAATCCGATATTGTGATATTTGGTAATGCATCAAGAACAGTCGCTATAGGCTGTGCAGTACTCATTCTTATCACGTGCATTATTAATAATCGCTGTGAAGGACCGGCTCCTCATACCGGATTCAAGATCGTATCACTTTCTCCGGCAATGACCGAGAATATATTTGCACTCGGTGCTGCGCAGGATCTGGTCGGCGTCACAACCTTTTGCGATTATCCTGAAGAAGCCAAGAAAATCTATAAAATTGGAGATTTTTCTAATCCTTCTCTTGAAAGGATTGTCAGCTTAAAGCCAGACCTGGTTATCGTCAACCTACCCGAACAAATGAGAATCAAAAGGCAACTCGAAAAACTGAATATCAATATTTTCACATCATCACCACGGACACTCGACGACATATATAATGAAATCATTGAAATCGGTCGCATAGTAAAAAAGCAACAAGCGGCTGATTCTTTAGTTAACTACATGAAAATGCATATTAGCAGGGTTGATAAACCTGTCCTGCCTGTCCCGAAGTATATCGAGGGGAATGCAGTTGAAGGATCAAGCAAGAAACGTGTGTACATTGAACTTTCACCAAGGCCCCTGGTAACCATAGGCGCACCGAGTTTCCTAAATGAGCTATTGGAAATGGCTGGAGCCGAAAATATCTTTGCTGATTTGGGCAAAGACTACCCGGTCGTTCCCCAGGAAGAAGTTATTAAACGAAACCCTGATGTCATTATCGTACTGCATCCAGTATCGATAAAAGATCGAATGGGCTGGCAAACGGTAACCGCGATAAAAAACAATAAGGTCTATACAACCCTTAACCAGGATCACTTGATGCGGCCAGGACCGCGTTTGATAATAGGGTTTGCACAATTGAAAAGGATCATGGATGAGTAAATATATACTGATTTCTCTCGTCTTCCTGGGTGCCGTGTTCCTCAGTATTATTATAGGACCTGCTGAATTAACCATTGATATTTTGCAACTACGTATCTCGCGCGTCATTTTAGCCATTTTCGCGGGCGGCATCCTCGCTTTCTGTGGTGGGATCCTCCAGGGTTTATTTGGTAACCCTTTGGTTGAACCCTATACACTTGGTTCAGCATCAGGTGCAGCATTAGGCGGCTCAGTAGGTATGCTGCTTTTCGGTACGATCAGTCCGCTTTTTGCTTTTTTAGGCGCGCTCGGGGTTGGCTTTTTTGTTTTCACAATCGCACGCATTGAAGGTGGCTTGCTTCGGGACCGCCTGATCCTTGCTGGTGTGGTCATGAGTTTCTTATGTTCTTCATTGGTCATGGTCATTATGGTCTTGGGTGGACGCGAGCTGTACGAAATATTGTATCTGTTAATGGGTTATCTCGGTGTGGTCATAACCTCAGCAAATCGATCAATGATTATCGCGATGATTGTCGTTTCAGGCATCCTGCTCATATATCTCTATCGATACTATCGAGAGCTCGACATAATCTCCCAGGGTATGGAAACAGCGGCTGGACTGGGCATTGATATTCAGAAACTTTCAATCATCATATTCTTAACTACTGCTTTGCTTATCGGTATCACCGTTTCTATTGTCGGCGCCATAGGCTTTGTCGGTCTTATTGTGCCGCATATCTCAAAACTCATATTTGGACCAAAACACCTTAAGAATTTACCTGGTTCGTTCTTGCTCGGTGCAACATTCTTGCTCCTTGCCGATACTATCGCACGCGTGATCACTGTCTATGAACTTCCCGTCGGTGTCGTCACATCATTGGTCGGAGTACCGTTTTTTATCTACCTTTACAGGAAAAGATGAGTAGATCTATATTATGTAGTTGCTTGATTCATCAAGCGCTTTCTTCCTGCCCGATAAATCGGGTGACTACATGGGTTAAGATAAATCGGGTGACTACATGGGTTAAGATAAATCGGGTGACTACATGGGTTGAGATAAATCGCGTGACTACATGGGTTAGGATATATCGGGCGGACTATACGGGTTGACCGAGAATGTCGAAATTTGAAGGAGTAGAGCCTTTAGGCTCGCCCCGTTAAATAAAGGTGAGGTATATAGAAGGATGTTTTTGGTATACTGGAATCAGTATTTAAACGGGGCTCGTTAAATGAGATGGAGATACGACAGCATGAATATCATTGAAACCCGAGATATCTCTTTTTCCTATAATACAAAAGAGGTGCTGACCAATGTTTCGTTGTTCCTGAAACAAGGTGAGTTTCTCGGTATCATCGGTCCTAATGGTGCTGGCAAATCAACTATTCTAAGGTTGATCTGCGGTATATTAAAACCGAAGCACGGAATAATTACGATCTCAGGTAACGACACGCGCGGTATTGAACGCAAGCAACTCGCTAAAAAGATCGCCTTTGTGCCCCAGGAAACTCACTTTGCTCTAAATTTCACGATCGAGGAAATAGTCATGATGGGGAGATTTCCATATCTACGTGCATTCCAAAGAGAGAACAAAATCGATTATGAGGCGCGCGACCATGCACTGGTATATACTGATATCCAGGAATTCAGAAAAAGACCGATAAACTCATTATCTTCAGGTGAACGACAACGCGTGGTCTTAGCCCGGGCTTTAGCTCAAGAACCAGCCATACTCATCCTTGACGAACCAACCAGCCACCTTGACCTGCACCATCAATTCGCGATAATGGAACTCTTAAAAAAACTGAATAAAGAAGGTATGTCAATAATAGCAGTCAATCATGATCTGAATTTAGCCAGCCTATATTGTGAACGTCTGGTTCTCTTACATCAAGGCAAGATTTTTGAACAAGGAAGTCCCAGCGAGTTAATAAATGAGAGGACTTTAAAAGAGGTTTACCAGACTGATGTCAAGGTCATCAAACATCCGCATAAAGACGTACCCCATATTCTGTTAAAGCCCAAGGGAGAATAAGATGGAAATTATAAATCAGAGAATTACCTTGAAGACCAAGGGCAGCGGTGATCTTGTAAATATCACTGATGAGATATCAGAACTGCTCCAAAAGTCGAAACTGATTAAGGGTAATGTCACAGTCTTTAATATCGGCTCAACCGCCGCGATCACAACCTTTGAATTCGAACCAGGTATGATAAAGGATATGCAGGAGCTATACGAAAAGATCGTTCCGTCAAGTCAACATTACCATCATGATGATACGTGGGGTGATGCCAATGGGTTCAGCCATCTGCGTGCTGCGCTTCAGGGACCGTCTTTGACCATACCATTTGAAAAGGGTAGCCTCTTACTGGGCACATGGCAACAAGTTGTCCTTGCTGAGTTTGACAACCGACCGCGCCAGCGCAAAATTGTAGTTCAGATAATTGGGGAATGAAAAAACCGTTTCACGAAAAATAAGCAGGTCTGACCCCATATCTGCCTTAAAATAAAAGCGGGGCAATGTAAGCCCCGCTTTTATTTTAAAAACCACAATTATTCTATTACAACGAGATTTTCTGTTACCGTGGATTCACCGCAAATTAGTCTTACAAAATACAAACCACTCGGTACATTCACATCTCTGGCATCTTCTCTATTCCAAGTAACCTTATATAACCCGATTTCTTTGTATTCATTGATCAATGTAATTACATGTTGTCCGGCTTTATTGAAGATCTGCAGTTTAACATCTGTGGCGGTCGGTACGTGATAGCTAATCGTTGTTGTGTTGACAAAAGGATCAGGCGTAATATTTAGCTGTAATTTCGGTGCCAGATCTTGAGGTGGTATTTCTGAAACACCAAGAACTCCAAATGCATCGAGCATACCAGTAACCATAGCCACCCATTCACTCCAATCTGATGAATCAGGGTGCACTCTGCCATCAATTGCCCAGAATGCACTCTTCCACTCACCCCATCCTGGATAGAATATGCCGACAGTTCTAAGACTATCTACATCTTCAAGTACAGCATGACAAGTCACTGTGGTATCAGGGATTAACTCATCCGTGAACCAATCATTCTCCTGATAGTCAGGAATAGCAGTAATACTCCAACCGCTAATCTCTGCGAGTCCATCAAGATTTATTATGGAGTCATAAGCATTATAGTCCTGATTTGCATCTGAAAGATGAAAATATGTATCCATCCACCACATCGGTAGACCACTCCATAGAGCGTCCTGACCAATCAGCCATACCATTCCACCGGTCGTAAGATAATCGGCCACATTTGTCTGATCATTCTCAGTCAACGCCGCAGTATCTTGCCACCAGTAATCATAGGTATTCCATATTAGCAACTCATACTGTAGCATCGTGTCAAGAGGGGGACCATCCTCACCAGGTGTTTGGGTTGGTCCATACCATCCATAGTTGCCTGTCCCGAGGATCTCAGTGAGAACACTGTCCCAGACTGGATCAGGCACTACCCCTGGGCCAAACCCAAGATCATTAAGGTCTTCAACAAAAAGCACTCCGCCCTGACGCAACGCGGGACGATACGGAGTTGGTTGATCATTGATGATTTTGGTAACCGGTCTGCTATCATCGTTATCTCCACGGGTATACGGATTCGCAAAAGCCATAGAGAACAACACGAGACACAGAAATATAACACAGATTTTTAATGGATGTTTCATAAAATCTCCTTTCGGCCTATTGGCCTTTTTTATTATAAGCATTATTATTATTATGTCAAGGCAACGCACACAGTGGGGTCAAATCTCTACATTCTACATGCATTGGTCACACTTTGCTCAATCTCCTCATATCTTTGTTTCACCGTCTCATTCTTTTTCATCTGCTCCCGGAAACGACGCCGTAAGAGATATACCGCACCATAATCAATACCACCTAACAAAGATCCTATCTGTCTCTGCGTAATCTCACAGTATTTATATAACAACTCAGCCACAATACCCCGCAATACGCCATTCACACCACGCTGCTCTAATGATTCCTTCCTGATCCCACACCCCTGCCTCAAAATCCCTAACAACACCTCCGGCTCCAACACATGCATTACTAACTCTCGATACGACGGCTGCTCACGACGGGAACCACATCTCAAATACTGCTTCACTTCTTTCAAATAATCATCATCCCCTAAGATTATCCTGCTTTTTACCTCCTTAAAAGGATTTTCAATATCCCGCTTCAATCCATCACGCACAAAATCCCGATATGCATGCCGTCCACCAACCATGGACAGAATTAAATCATACGCTATGATCGACGCTGCGTGATGCTCAGTCACATAGCTACGAAGACTGCTCCATGGGTAATCACGGACACACCGCCATTTCTCCGAATACGCCATCGACTTCATCCCCCTCACCCGCACGATGTTTAAATGAAGATACCGGGACACCTCTAATACATAGTTGTCGGCATCAATCAAGAATGCCATATACCTGCCCTGATACAGATTACCACAACGTTTGTGACGCCAGTTGAACCACCCCGTATAACATATATTAAAGTGTCGCATGAATTCAGAACAATTTGCTTTTCTGGTCTGAATGAGCAAATGAAAATGATTGCGCATCAAAATGTATGCATACAGAAAAACCTGATAGGTTTCCAAGGATACAGCAAGCAGGGCAAGAAACTTATACCGATCCTTGTCATCAGCATAGATACTCCGACGCTCAATACCACGACAGGTAATATGATAGTAAGCACCAGGGAATTGAATCCTTAGAGGCCTTGCCATGAAACCATTATGGCTAGCCTGCGCTTCCTGTCAAGAGTAATGTAGAACGTAGAGATTTGACCCCATTACCTACCGAGATTTGACCCCATTACCTACCTACCTACCTGTATTTCTAACGGGGTTGACATCCATATCCAATAACTTATAATTATACAATGCATATTTTGATGTTGATAATAACGCTCTTTGCGCAGTATGATTTCACAATTGCCCGTCTCAAATATTCAGGTGGCGGTGACTGGTATTCAGACCCCTCGTCTTTGCCGAACTTACTCGAGGCGATAAATGGAAGAACGACGATTCGGGCTGCGCCCCGCGAGGAAAACGTGGAGATCACTGACCCTGAATTGTTCCAGTATCCATATCTATATATGACCGGTCACGGCAGAGTCCGTTTTTCAGATGAAGACGTTAAAATCTTAAGGAACTATTTTGCTGCCGGCGGATTTCTCCACGCTGACGATAATTATGGCATGGATTCTACCTTCCGAAAAGAAATAGAAAAGGTTTTTCCTGATTCGCCGCTTATTGAATTACCCTTTGACCATGATATATATCATTCTTTTTATGAATTCCCTAATGGTTTACCAAAGATTCATGAACACGATGGTAAACCTCCTCAAGGTTTTGGTATATTCTACGATGATCGACTCGTTGTCTTCTACACTTATGAAAGTGATTTAGGCGATGGCTGGGAAGAGCCTGATGTGCACAATGATCCACCAGAAAAAAGGGAAGACGCCATCAAGATGGGAATCAATATTATAGTCTATAGCTTAACCCACTGAGTACAAATGTTAGATATTAATCTAATCTTAAATAAAGTAAAAAAGTTTGCAGGCCGTCAGCAGCTCATTGACTCAACCACTTTACTGTTTTTCACATTAGGCACAACGATAATATCGATTTCAGTCGCACTGCTTCTTCTCAAATCGCCGCTTTTTGGCATTATCGGTCTTATCCCGCTGTTCTTTTATCGACCGGTTTCCCTTATCAAACGAGCAAAAATCCTCGAGGATAAAATCGGCTTAAAAGGTGAGCTTGTAAATAGTATTCAACTGTCATTTATTAAAGAAGACAATAAAGAGAGATATTCACCTGAACTAATAAACGCCTATATTTCAGACGCAACCGGGAAAATAAAGGCAATCGATTTCAGAAAATACATATCGTATATAACGATGTACTCTGGTCTGCGATTCCTGTTGATCGCTATTATTTTCGCCTTGTTTCACCCGGCAATTTATCCTGGACACTTCTGGTATGCCCTTAATCATGATATATTCTACACTGTGGAACCCGGGCATACAGCACTTCTCAAAGGTTCTACAGTTGAGGTAAAACTATCCCTCGATGGTGTATATTTGCCAAAAAACGCAAGGCTCGTGCTTACTGAAAATCAAAGAGTGACCGAGAAGACACTCACCGTACAAGATGGTCTTGCGCAAGAAAATATCAAGTTGGAAGAATCAGTGGCTTATCATTTTGCTTTCCTTGAGCATACGACTGAACAATATTTCCTAAAAAAAATGGAACCGATATACATTGAGGAACTAACTTTTCTTCTCAAATATCCAGTTTACACAAAACTCAAAGACGACGTCAAAACTGGTCGGCAACTGATCGTTCCGGAAGGAACCAGAGTGATCATGAAAGGAAAAACATCACAACCCCTGGTTTCGGGCAGACTAGTTTTGAACGACACAATCGAACTAAAGTGCGAAGACAAGACCTTTCACGCAGAGTTTAAGGTCAAAGAAAGTGGCACAGCTTTCCTGTACCTTAAATCAACAACCGAGACAAAAGAACAGATAGTCATATACGCGGTGCCTGATTTGCCACCACTTGTCGACATCTTCTACCCGGGCTTCAATATACCGCTACCCCATGACATGCAGATCGGTATCAGTATCAGGTGTAGTGATGACTATGGTTTAGCAAAAGCATTGTTTCATTACACCTTTGAAAACAAATATAAAAAAACACTCGCTATAAAACATGGCGCACTCGAAGATACCGTGTATTTTGTATGGGATATGTCAGACCTTGGTATGCTCCCCGGTGATGAAGTTTCATATTTTGCAGAAATTATCGACAATGCCGGCAAGGTGAGCAAAAGCGAGATGTACTATATCTACTTCCCTACCATGGAAGAGATTTATGAAGAAATAGACAGAAAAGAAGAACTGGTACAAAGAGAGCTCGAGGACCTCCAAATAGAACACGCTGATGAAATGGACGAAATCTCAAGGTTCCACGATAAGATAATGAAAGAACGGGAACTTCTCTGGGCGGATCAGGAAAAATTGCGCAACGCGATTTCCAAAGAACGGAAAATCCTTGAAAAGATTGATGCATGGCAGACTGAATTCGAAAAGACCATTGAGAAACTGAACCAGGGCATACTCCTTGACCAGGAATCAATTGAGCATCTCCAGGAAATCGCAAGGATATTGCAGGAAATTGCGCCCGATGAATTACGCAAGGCTTTGGAGAATCTACAGACTGCGTTGAACAAAGGACCGCGGGATATCCAAATGGCGCTTGAAGATTTGAAAAAGAGACAGGAAGAAATAGCAAAAGCCATTGAAAGAACTCTGGAGATCCTAAAGAGATTTCAGCAAGAAGAAAAACTGAAAGAGCTTGCACAAATGGCTGACGAGCTTGCAGAACAGGCTGAGGAAATTGATCAAGCGCTCAAACAAGAAGAGATTCAATCACTCCAGCAAGAAATTGACGATTTGAAGAAAGCTATTTCCGAACTCGGTAAAGAGCTGCAGGAACTTGCTGACGCTGAAGATCTTGAGCAAAACATAAAACAAGCTCTGGAAGAACTCGCCCAGCAAACTCAGGACATGACCGGCGACATGTCCCCTTCACCCGGAGAAATGCAAAAAGGCTTAAAAATGATGGCTGCGGATCTGCAGAGCTTGTATGAGCAACTCACAAAAGGCCGATCAGCACAATTGAGAAAGAAACTTCTCGATGTCGTAAATCAACTGATCGACATCTCCAAAGCTGAAGAGCAGCTTGCTCAGGATAAGACATTTGACATAGCGCAACAAAACCAGATCATCAATGCCACTAAAGCTGTGGCTGAAAGTCTTTATGCCCAACAGGTCAAGAGTCTTCACATTACGCCGAGTATGGGTAAGAACCTTGCCAAAGCGATCAAGCATATGGAGAGATCCAAGCAGGCAAAAACACATATGCAGAACAGCCAGGAGGCAATGAAGCAAATCAACCTCGTCTGTTTTGAAATGCTCAAAAAACTTGAACAAGGGGCTGAAGGTGGTTCATCAACTGGCATGGATAATTTTTTACAGGCGCTCTCAAAGCTATCACAAGGACAGATGTCTCTGAGCCAATCGATGTCTGGTTTCTTCCCTATCCCAGTCAGCGGGTTGACGTCCGGTCAAAAGGCGCAGATTCAAAGGCTTGCCGGCAAACAGCGCGCCCTGCGTCAAGCACTGGAATCGTTACGCCGTGATGTAGGACCGAACCAACATCAAGGTATGCTCGACCGGGTGATCGAAGAAATGAAACAAACAGAGGAAGATCTATACCAATATAAACTTGACCGTGAGCTTATCGAACGCCAAAAAAAAATAATATCAAGACTCCTTGATGCACAGAAATCGATCCGCAAGGAAGATTATGAAAAGAAGCGCAAAAGCAAACCCGGTGAGGAATTCCTCGTCAGAGAAAATCCTGATGCCCTACCTGCAGAACTCGGCAAAGACCATCTGCGCGAGCTAATCCAAAAAGCCCTGCGCGAATCATACCCCAGCGAATACGAATTGTACATAAGAGAGTATTTCAGGAAACTGCTTGAGGACCGATGATATTACTATTTTTCTTTTTCAACCTTGAACTAAGCAACAAGATTGATACTCTGAAAAGTATTGTAGATAAAAACCCCAAGTTATCAATCATTACTGAACTCAATATGTGTTATTTCATGGCTGGTCAGGATAGCTTGGGTATTGAGCTAATAAAAAAATACTACGACCTTCTAGGCGCCTATGAGAATGCTGCGCTCAGACTGCAACTGGCTGATGATTATCTCTATACTGGTGACATCCTTGAGGCACGCGACGTATATCTGAAATTAGTCAGCCGTTACCCCGGTTCAGTGTTTGCCAACGACGCTCTTGAAAAACTCTACATGATTGAAAGTGCCCGCTTAGATACGACAACTTTCAAATCCTTGGGCTATTCAATTTTTCTCTATAAGAGCAGTCAATTCGATGCAGCAAAAGACAGCCTAAAAAATCTCGTAAAGACCAGGTTAGGAGATTATGCACTCTACTTTCTTGCCCTAACCTTTATCAAACAAGAAAACCTTGGGCAAGCACTCGGTGCTCTTGACAATTTAACCACATCATTCCCAGATCACAAAATACACAATGCAGCCTTACTTCAGGCTGGTATATATATTGATTTAAATAAAGAAAAGGAAGCGCGCGCAATCCTGGAAGAACTCGTCGTACGTGAACCGACATCAATTTATGCAGTCCGTGCACGCAGGATGTTAGAAAATAACTTCGAGTGACTTGGTTGGAGTAACAGCACTCGTGCTGTTTTGACACCGCAAGCGGTGTCACTCCTCAGGCGGTCAATGACAATCCGCCTGAGGCGGATGCGGTCGTATTCTAAATGCTATTCTTTTGTGGAGATGTTCGTATCATCCCTTCAAATTCTTGTTTTATATGATATGTTGTGCACCAGCCGCAGGTTAATCCATATGTCCAAGCATCTTGCTTGCCATATCATAGATGTCCTCAGGTCCTTCAACTTTAAAAATCTGCATGCCTATTTCCTGAGCCGGCTGTAGATCAACATCATAGCGATCACCCACATACAAACAGGCTTTGGGTTCGATACCTAACTCGGTTGCGGCTCTTTTAAAAAATTCAAGGTCCGGTTTCAGGATCTCAAAGCTATTAAAGGTGAATACTCTATCAAATAAACCATCCAATTCAAGGGCTTCAATGACCCGCTCAGTCTGTATTCTGTTATTATTGGTC
>JAUWLY010000122.1 GCA_030613445.1 Candidatus Stahliibacteriota bacterium
ATATGCTCAAGAAAAAAGCAGTCGATGCGATTGTCAGTGCTGGTAATACCGGTGCCATTTTGGGGTTCAGTATGATCATGCTCGGTAACATCGAAGGGCTCTCAAGAGCCGGTATTGCTATTGCGCTCCCAGCCGAATCTGGGTATTCAATAATGCTCGACGTCGGTTCTAATATCAGTCCTAAAGCAATAGACTATTACAATTATGGTCAAATGGGCGCAATCCTCGCCGAGGTAGTTCTAGAAAAGAAGACACCGCGAGTTGCCATCCTAAATATCGGGAGTGAAAGCGGCAAAGGTGATGAAGCAAGACAAAAAGCCTATAAGCTCCTCGAGGAAGGTGATATAGACTTTATTGGCAACATAGAGGGTAACAACATGATGAAGGGCTTTGCAGATGTCATTGTGACCGATGGTTTTACCGGTAATGTTATCCTTAAATTCCTCGAGGGGATGATTGATAATATAATGACCATGTTAAAGGATGAAGTCGATGATGTAGCCCGTCGTAAATTCGGTCGGTTTCTGGTTCGGCCGGCGATTGAGGCGTTAAAAGCGAGATTCAATTATGAAGAGTACGGCGGTGGTATTCTTGTAGGTGTTCAAGGTGTTGCGGTTATCTGTCACGGTCACTCCTCTCCCCAAGCCTTAAAGAATGCTATCAAACTCAGCTGCGATTGTGTCGAGTTCAATATTGTTGATGAAATAAGAAAAAGAATAAAAACATGAACGCATATATTGCAGGTCTTGGTACCTATGTACCAAAAAAAATATTAACGAACTTCGATTTAGAGAAAATAGTTGAGACTTCGGACGAATGGATTCGAACACGATCAGGGATCAAAGAGAGAAGGATTTCAGCTGGAGACGAACCAACGAGTGAACTCGCTGCAGCCGCTGGGAAAAAGGCTTTGGAAGCAGCTCAGATCAAAGCAACTGAGCTTGAAGCGATAATAGTTGCTACCGCGACGCCAGACATGTTTTTTCCTTCAACCGCGTGTTTGGTCCAGTCTAAGATCGGTGCGCGTAAGATCATCTCATTTGATATCGGTGCAGGTTGTTCAGGATGGCTGTACGGACTCTCAATCGTTGATTCCTTTATCAAAACCGGGTATGACAATATACTGGTTATTGGAGCCGAGGAATTGAGTAAAGTAACTGACTATACTGATCGCTCAACCTGTGTACTCCTCGGTGACGGGGCGGGCGCAGCCCTGTTCAGAAAAACATCTGAAGAATGCGGTATCCTATCTACTTATTATGCCGCCGACGGTTCATACGGTGATCTTCTCTACATGCCAGCAGGTGGTACAAGAATGCCCGCCACCGCAGAAACCGTCAAGAACAGACTCCATTATCTCAAAATGGAAGGCAATAAGGTCTATAAGGTTGCCGTACGCGCCATGTATGAGTCAGCGATCAAAACGCTTGAAAAAACAAATGTGAAACCCGAAGATATAACCCTGCTTATCCCGCACCAGGCTAATATTAGAATCATTGAAGCGACTGCTAAAAGGCTGAACATACCCATGGACAAAGTCGGCATCAACTTAGACCGGCACGGCAATACCTCAGCTGCATCAATCCCCATCGGACTCGACGAGGCAGCTAAATCCGGCCGAATCAAAAAAGGAGATCTAGTTCTATTGGTTGCTTTTGGAGCTGGTTTTACCTGGGGTGGCGTATTGATAAAGTGGTAAAATGCCTCACCCAAGCCCATTTGCAATAGGCTTGGGTAAATACGTAAATTACACAATTGTGGTTATATTTTGAACGCAAGAAAACAAATTGTTTGAGAATAAAATATTAAGTAATCAGATAGTGCTATTAATCCTGTGTTTTCTATCTGGTTTTTCTGTTCTTGTCTATGAAATAATCTGGGCTCGACAGCTTACCTTGATCTTTGGAGGTACAGTAATAGCGACCACGGTTGTGATCGCTGCATTCATGGCTGGCCTCGGGTTCGGCAGTATATTTTTTGGCAAACGGGTAGACCGTACCACTCACCCCCTAAAACTTTTTAGCATCCTACAATTCGGAATATGTATTTCCTCTGCCCTTGCTTTCTTTACGTTTGGAAAACTGGCAGCATTTCATAGAATCCTTAATCTGGCACTAAAAGGCAGCTTGGTTTCACCCCTGTTTATCATACTGATTTCTTCACTGTTCATGCTCATCCCCACTTTTCTAGCAGGTGGAACCCTACCGATCATAAGCAGGGGACTTGTGAATGACCGGAACAGAATCGGTCGGGATGTCGGTTGGGCATATGCGGTATATACTCTGGGCAGTATGTTCGGTGCCTTTGTTACTGGTTTTTATTTGATCGCGCATTTTGGTCAGGCTTTGAGTTTAATGTTTGCAGTGACGATAAACTTGTTGTTAGGTTTTGGTTCACGCCTATGGCTCACGAACAAAGCAAGCACAACAGAAACGCCCAAAGATAGAAGTCAAGCTCCTCTTCAGCAACCAATGAGCAGTCATCTACTAGTGATCGTTGGTCTCATTGGTTTCTGTGGATTAGCCTATGAGATACTCTGGACCCGAGCCCTGTATATCTTCCTTGCTAATTCGACCTATAGCTTCACAAGTATCCTCATTGTTTTTCTCTTTGGAATCGCACTCGGCAGCATACTTTTTGCGAGATTTTTCGAGGCGAACAAACAACCGATTGCTCTACTCGCCACCTGTCAAACAATCATAGGTCTTTATGTAATATTAGGCGCATTTCTACTCAATGATCTACCTGGTTTACTTTTCTCGATCAGAAGTGCTTTACAAGTACCCGTGCTGCGCCTGATCCTTCCGGGTTTACTTCTTTCCTTTATCATTGGGTTTATCCCGACCCTTTGCATGGGAATCAGTTTTCCACTTCTGTGCAAGCTGCTTGCACCAAGCTTACAGAGTCTCGGCAAGAATGTAGGCAAAGTCTTTTTCACAAGTACTATGGGTTCGATTGTCGGCTCTTTGATCGCTGGTTTCCTTCTAATACCCATATTAGGGATCGTTAAGAGTCTTATCAGTGTTGCTTTCATCAACCTTGGTGTCGGATTGTTTCTCCTTGCTGTCCTTGAATCAAAGAAAAAAATGCGTTTTGTAATAGCTGAATCTTGTGCGCTCATCATCGCTTTAGTCCTAGCATGGTCTGCTTTCGGCAAGTACATGGTCTTGCCGCCTTCAATGTTCCGAAGCAAAATGCGTGCTGATAGAATTCTGTTCTATATAGAAACATCCCAAGGTACAGTGATTGTTAACGAAGACAGGCTCACCGGCATTAGGGCTTGTTACATAAATAACAGTGCGGTCTGTGGTACTACCTACGATGCTTTGAAAGTCGTCAGACTATTAGGCCATTTACCATTCTTTATCAATCCAGATGCTGATACAGTATTGATTGTCGGCTTTGGCATCGGCATTACTTCATCAGCCGTAGCTGAGCACGATGTTACGAATATCGACTGCATTGAAATCTGTCCAGGGGTCAAGACGGCCGCAAAGTTCTTCAGTCGTTTCAATAAGAATGTCGTTGCTGACCCCCGAGTCAAGTTTATCAGCGAAGACGGGAGACACTACGTGCTCCTGACTAATAAGATGTATGACATCATTTCATGCGACCCAACCCACCCAACCTTGGGGTGCAATAATCTGTATACAAAGGAATACTTCGTGAGTTGCAAACGGCTCCTAAACCCAGGGGGTGTTATATGCCAATACCTGCCTTTGCATAAGTTGTCGCTCAATGAATTCAAGACCCTGATAAGAACTTTCTCTTCGGTCTTTCCGCATACCTCAGTTTGGCTCGCGCATTCCCACGGTATTCTCCTTGGACATGATACATCTATCCAACTTGACTTTGCTCAATTCACCAACCAATTGGCCGGGTTGGCTGATGATATTCTTGACGACCCATACTTGGTCGCCACCTCTTTGATCCTCGATGAAAATGACGTGCACGAATTTGTCAAGGACGCCGGATTAAATACCGATGATCGCCCTGTTCTGGAGTTTTTTACACCAAGCAGTCTACGTCGAGAGAACTGGCACATTAATTTGATTGAACTGCTAAACTACAGAAGTGATATAACAAATACCTTTGCTAATATCGATGACCACGACAAGATGAACCGGTACCTCATAGGTCAAAATCTGTTCTTGAGCAGTTTGGTATACAAGAACAAAGGTGATATTGCACGGTCAATCAGTGAGCTCAAAGCTGCAGCCAAAATCAATCCAGAAAACAGCGAAATCTTGTCCATTTTAAAGAGTGAATTAAGGCAATTTTGAAAGGACAAGAATTCTATAGAGACAGTCCATACTTATACTATTTACCATGAAAAAGATATTACTGCTTTGTGTTATTTTTCTTGCCTGTCAACAACAAAAAATCGTAATAGACAATACCAAGGACTATATTGCTTTTCATCGAATTCCTGATATAGAACCTATTTGGGATTACAATATTTGGTTGACTAACACTCAAACTGGTGAAGAAATGCAGATAACTGATAATCTAGAATACTGGGAGCATTTACCCGTATGGTTAAGCAGCAGTGAACTACTCTACTTATTTGAGAAACCAACACCATCTGCTGTAAAGATTGTATACCTCAATTTCAATACCGGCAAGAGAAAATATTTGAATTTTTGGACGTGGCGAAATGAACCAGGAATAGATAAAATCGGTATAGGCTCACTTAGTAATATCTATTACTCAATAAATAAAGAAAACGCGATCTATGTACTGTCCCTTAAGGAGAAACAACCAATGCCTAATGAAGTCCTCTCTCCCGCAGATATCAAAGAGTTAGGATTAGGACGAGTTTTCAATCCAGTAGTTTCACCTAACGGTACAAAATTACTTATCGTTGCCTGTGATACCGCAATGTATCGGTATTATGACGAAAAAGGAATGTTCTGTAATGATGACATCTATCTATACGATCTCAATATGGAAACCGTGAAACCCGTTTTAGAAAGATTGACTTATGGTGATACAACTCATGACTATTCATATCCAGTATGGGTAGATAATAATAGTATTATTTTTTCATCAAATTAAAGAGGGTGATTATGAGCTGTATCTTATGAATATTATTGATAAGAAAACGCGCAGGTTGACATTTACAAAAGACGTAGATGAAATCCAAGCGACTGTCTCACCTGATACCAAAATGATTGCCTATTCAATCGATATCAAGAACCAAGTCAACGGTGAAATCTGGCTCATGGATTTAGAGACTCAAAAAGCCTGGTATCTAACCAAAGGTAGCAGTCCTGACTGGTCTCCCGCTCAATAGTTGATAAACGAACTGGTTAATTGAAAGTTGACTTAGTTTCATAACCCTTGTTTTAGTCCAACTAATGTTTCAAAAGAACAAATACCCAGTTTTAAGGAAACCCTGAGGAAATGCGTTTCTCACCTTTTTTTGCCTCGATTTTTAAGGACTTTTTCAATCAAGAAAGGACTTGACAATTAGATAATTTTCCTTATTATTATACAAAAGAAACTTGTTGTTTTTGAGTCAGCATTTTAGCTAAAATAAAGGAGGCTAAATTAAACCACGAGACTTAAGACTACAAAATAGAAGAACCTACATAATATATCCAAACACCAAAATTAAGGAGGTAATATGAAAAGTATGTTAATCTCTCCAACGAGATTAGTTGTTGTCATCTTATTGTCATTCTGTCTTGGGTTTGCTGCGTGGTTGCCATTCGGTAATTCCAGATTGGCACAAGATGCAGAAACGCAGGTCTTGTCCTCAAGCTTCACCTTTCTGTCGTTTCGGGTGAGCCTTGCTGGATGCTATGAAGATATGGTTAGCACAAAAGGTATGATCAATACCAACAATGAAACCTTCTCCCTTTTAACAATACCAGATGGTTATTATACTGGAGAAATCGGCAAGCCACAATTGCCAACTATTAAAAAAACAATCGGTGTACCATTCAATGCAACACTCTCTATTGAGGTCCTGGATACTGATTATGAAGAAGTCAGCTTACAAGAGATCGGAATTAATAATCGTATTATGCCAGCCCTTGCATCAGTCTTGAAAATGCCTGGAGAAAAACCTGTGTTCCAACTCGATGAACTAACTTATGCACACGATGGACTGTATCCGCAAGAAATAGTGAGAACTGAAAATGATGACATAATGCGCGGACACCGGCTCGTCTTACTTGAAATTGTTCCAATCCAATACAACCCGGTTACGAATTCCATTCGTTTTTATACTAATATCGAAATCGGAATCTCTTTTACGAGCGGTGATTTTGCAAAGACCAAACAAAGGATCAAACAAGACTATTCAATACTCTTCGAAGACTTCATTGAAGATAAAGTGCTTAACTACTCTTTCTATGAGCAGATGCTCAGGGATGTGCTCCCCCTGCCTATTCACTATCTAATAATCACGCACAATAGTTTTCAAACCCAGGTTGATAACCTTGCATACTGGCTCAAGAAAAAAGGCTTTGACGTAAAGGTCGCAAATCAAGACAGCATAAGCCCATGGAATGTTTCAGGCATTGAAAATTATATTGATGCACAGAGTCCTGCACCGACCTATCTTCTTTTAGTTGGTGATGTCAATGGTGGTTATATGCCAGCGCCGATCGGTGGCTCATCAAACAGAGTCACTGATCTTTACTATGCTGAGCTCGACGGTACTGGTTATCTTCCAGATATCTTCCATGGCCGGTTGTCCTGCGAAACAGCAACTCACATAACTACTGAGGTTGAAAAAATCCTCAAATATCAAAAAGCCAATATGCCGACTGGATGGTATAAGGACGATGCTTTCTGCGCAGGCATTGATAATTACACTGTAAGTGAGGGAACGCATAACTATTGCACGAGTACGTTTCTGGACCCACACGGTTACACAACATACAAACTCTATATGCAGACGTATGGTGCAACAACACAAGACGTTTTTGACAATGTGAATGCTGGTCGTATCCTGGTCACGATGTCTGGTCATGGTAGTGATGATGGCTGGCATGACGGACCTCAGTTTACAGTTACCCATGTGAATCAACTTACTAATGGCGACCTGCTGACGATCGCTACTGGGCATTGCTGTCTTGCCAATAATTTTGGCTCATCCACTAATCCGTGCGGTGGTGAATCCTGGATAAGAAAACAAAATGGCGGCGCGGTTGCTTATTACGGTTCTTGCCCTTCAACATATTGGGATGAAGATGACTGGCTGCAAAGAGAATGGTATGAAGCGATTTATGCGGATGAAATATATGAACACGGACGATTCACTGAAGATGGTATGTATGATGGCGTATACCAATCATCATCGGGGATAAAACAGTATTATTACGAGGCATACCATGTACTTGGTGATCCCTCGCTTGATTTGTGGACTGAAGAACCTCAGAACATGAATGTCAACTATCCAGCAATTGTTTTTCCTGGAGCGAGCACATTCACGGTAACCGTAACTGACGGCGCTCCTTTAGCTAACGCCCTGGTCTGCTGCTGGATACCAAATCAATCTCCAGAAATGCATGTTGCTGAGTACACAAATGCATCGGGTGTTGCAAACCTCAGTATTGATCCGATGACCCCAGGTGATACAATGTATGTCACAGTAACCCGACATAATTACATTCCGCATGAAGGTTATGCACTCGTCACTACTGCATCTGGACCTTATGTCTCATTAGGTCTAATGATCATAAATGACTCTGGTGGTGACGGTCAAGTCAATCCAGGAGAGGATGTTGACCTTGGTGTCTGGGCAAAGAACATTGGAAGTGAAACTGCTTTTAGTGTCTACGGCTTGCTTTCAGAGTCTGACCCTTATGTGTCATTGTCAATCGATTCGTCCTGGTACGGTGATATTGCAGTCGATGATTCTTCACTTTCAAGTCCCTATTACCATTTCACGGTTGCTACGAA
>JAUWLY010000360.1 GCA_030613445.1 Candidatus Stahliibacteriota bacterium
GAAAACAGAAAAGGCGATACTACTTAAATAGAGTAGCAGAGTATCGATGAAACGGCAAATAGTTATATCCGTGTGCATCCGTGCCAGCCTTAGGCTGATAATCTGCGGAAATCCGTGTGTTGCGAAGCAACAAGAAAAGGCTATTTTGTTAAGGTAAGATAAAGAATGGGTTAGGGTTTGGAAGCGGGAAAGATACAAGATATCTAGCATCCAAACCCATGCCCCTTAACCATTCGTTAGGAGGTATAATGCGTAAGATAATAATTTTCTTAGTCTTGGCAGGACTTGGAATCTGGAGTATTGCTCAGGCGAGTCCTCTGGACGCAAGAGTTCTCCAAGACCACGGCTCGAGCATAATGCTTGAATTCCAGCTCAACGACTATACTATTGAACCAATTCAAATCAACGGCAATGCATACTCAAAAGTTCTTATCCATGGACAACCAACTCTTCTAGAAAAAGGTATGCCTGAACTACCTGTGTTCGTGACCAGTATAATCATCCCCAATGATGCACATATGGACTACCGAATTATTGATATCGAATATGAAACAATCGAAATCGATCCAGTAGCCCCTTCAAAGGGCAACCTATACCGAAATATCAATCCCGCTGATATCCCCTACACTTTTGAGAAATTCTACGAAACCAATACATGGTGGCCAGAAAAAGCCATTGAACTCGATAGACCATTTATCCTTCGGGATTACCGCGGTCTATCTGTGCGTTTCAATCCATTCCAGTTCAACCCGGCTACCAAAGAACTAAAGATCGCAAGACGTGTTATCATTGAGGTCTATGAAACGGGTAAGAGCAATATCAATATTCTTGCTACAACCAAAAACAAGGCAACCCGCGAATTTGTCAATATCTACGATGATTTCTTCATCAACTTCACACAGGCTCGTTATGACTCAATTTCAGAACGCGCTGGTCGCATGGTCATCATCTGTGCTGATGCTTTTATGAGCAATATGGAGAGCTTCAAGACATGGAAACGCATGAAGGGAATCGAAACAAAGATGGTGACGATTAGCTCGATCGGTAATAGCGAAACTGCAATAAAGGACTTTATTCAGAATGAATACAATGCCGGAAATCTTGTCTGGGTGCTGCTCGTTGGTGATGGCAATGAAATCGTACCAGCGACCGGTAATATGGGTAGTGCAATTGGTTATGACGCTGACCCGGTTTATGCATATACGGCTGGTAGTGATTATTATCCGGATATCTTCATTTCCCGGTTCAGTTCTCGGAGTGGCGCTGCGACAAATATCGACAAACAAGCAAGCCGCTCTATTGAATATGAAAAAACACCTCAGACTGGAGCCAATTGGTATCACATTGGGTTAGGTGTTGCCAGTAATCAAGGAAGTCCACCCGACAATGAACGTTGTAATTGGCTGCGGGATTCGCTATTACTCTATTATTATACTTCGGTCGATAGCAGCTATGACCCCTGGGGCACATCGGCGATCATAAAAAGTAGAATCGAAGCTGGTACAGGCATTATAAATTACATCGGTCATGGTAGTACAACTGGCTGGGGAAATGGCGGAGGTTTTTCAATCTCGGATATCAACAGCTTAAATAATCCATGGATGCTGCCCTTTGTTTTATCAGTTGCCTGTGTGGTCGGTAATTTCAATGGTTCTGACTGTTATTGTGAAGCATCTGTTACTGCTGGTACTGTAAGCGACCCAGATGGTTTTCTAGTACACTGGGGCTCTTCAATCAACCAGACTTGGGTGCCACCGTGTATTGGTCAGGAAGGTGCTGTCAATCTCTTGACGCATGACCGCAAGAATACTGCTGGTGGAATCATGTTCAATGGCGCATGCTATATGATCGAGTATTACGGCTCAACCAGTGCTACTGGCATTGAGATGGCGCAGACCTGGCATATCTTTGGTGACGCATCGGTTCAGTTAAGAACAGATACACCTGCTTCAATGACTGTAAACCATGCCGCCGCGATTTTCCTCGGCCAGACGACTTTTGACGTCAGTGTACCTGGCGTACAAAATGCCCTGGTTGGTCTCTACATCGATACTTTGTTAGTCGGTCACGGTTATACTAATGCCGCGGGTAATGTCACAATTACGCTTAGCCCACCGCCGAGTTCAACTGGAACAATGTATATCACAGTAACTGCATATAACCGAATACCATACCTCGGTTCAGTACCGATAACTTCATCTTCAGGCCCTTATATTGCACTCGGTGCTCAAATTATTGACGATGCATCAGGTGGTAATAATGATGGTGTGGTGAACCCGGGCGAAACAATAAACTATGGTATATATGGAAAGAATGTCGGTACATCAACTGCTTTTAGTGTCTACGGCTTGCTTTCAGAGTCTGACCCTTATGTGTCATTGTCAATCGATTCGTCCTGGTACGGTGATATTGCAGTCGATGATTCTTCACTTTCAAGTCCCTATTACCATTTCACGGTTGCTACGAA
>JAUWLY010000299.1 GCA_030613445.1 Candidatus Stahliibacteriota bacterium
CCGGTAATTATCCCAGGTTTTTGGGAACCTGATTTGCTACGTATTATCTTATTATATATTGGTAGTTGAGTGATATTTGGTTTTTTGGCAAGATACCTCACGTTTTGAAGACAGCGATTTTGTAAAGATACTCTCAATATACCTCAGTTGCGGCAAAACCTGAGATACTGGCAAGATATCTCAGGAATTTAAAAGCCCGATTTTTGTATGGTACTCTCAATATATGTGGATGTCGATTCATTATGCAGGACACTTCCAAATTTAGGATTGTAATTCTTTCGCAGTGAACCAATATCTAATGTTAGCGTCTGATTATAAAAAAAATATATCAAAATTTAAGATGTTTATTCCTGAAATTATTAAAAAAACACCCCTCCAAACAAGCAAAATATCCTTATTTTTTTAAGCGGTAAATTTTTATGTAAATATTTATTGACAACATGTATTCATATATAGTAATATATTGTAGGGAGGGGTATTGCCTGAGAAGGCAAATTAATACATTTAGTAGCTTAGCATTCTGTCCAACATTCTTCTATCAGTTACTTAAAAAAGTAGGCGGAGGACGGCACAATGAGAAGTTACAGAACTGAGTCCACTAAATTTATACGCTTCTTTTTGATGTTGGTTTTTATTGTAACTGCATTCATTACTCCAATCGGGTGTGATGATGGTGACTCCGGTGGGGACAATTACCAAGATCCCTGTGAAGGAGTCTATGGTGATGCCTTTGACAATTGCATGGATCAAGCATGCAGCAATTGTTCTGGTCCAATTGATTGCTTAATATGCATGGATAATGCAAGACCAGGCTGCAACGAAGCGGCGAGCCAAGCATTGGCTCGATGCAGAAATAAGCCTCCTTCAACACCGACCAATCTTGTTGCAAATGCAATTTCAAGTTTCCAGATAGACCTCACATGGAATGCATCATCAGATGATAACTATGTAGCAGGCTATAAAATATACAGGAATGGGGCATTTCTTATTAGATCTAGTGATACTTCATTCTCTGATACAAATCTTAATCCAGAAACCGATTATTGTTACGCAGTGCGTGCCTTTGATGAATTTGAGGAATCATCAGGCCTGAGTCAACCTTCCTGTGCGACAACTCTACCATATTCCCTGCCATCACCGCCGACCAATCTGGATGCAAATACGGTTGGTAGATTCCAAATAGACCTCACATGGGATGCATCAGTAAATGATTACAATGTCACAGAATATAAAATTTACAGGGA
Source organism: Candidatus Stahliibacteriota bacterium (assembly GCA_030613445.1). Classification (GTDB taxonomy): domain Bacteria; phylum Hydrothermota; class Tepidihabitantia; order SM23-42; family SM23-42; genus JAUVZL01. The sequence continues at coordinate 1,245 of JAUWLY010000299.1, forward strand.
CGGGACATACCTTAAATCTGCTACTGGGACTTCAGCTTCTGACACAGGACTTATCCCAGGTACTGATTATTGCTACACTGTTTCTGCGTATGATTTCAGGGCGATCGAGTCAGCACAAAGCAACCAGGCATGTGCAACCACGCTGCCAGACTTTCCTCCCACTGCACCGGCCAATCTTGTTGCAAATGCTGTCTCTTTTTTCCAGATAGACCTTTCGTGGGATGCATCAATAGATGATTATGGTATTACAGAATATAAAATTTACAGGGACGGTATATACCTTAAATCTATTGCTGGGACTTCCGTTTCAGACACCAGTCTTATCCCAGGTACGGAATATTGCTACACAATTAGTGCATACGATGATGTGGGAAATGAATCAGCAATGAGCAATCCTGCTTGCGCATCGACCCAACCAGACCTGACGCCTCCCACTGTCCCAACCGGTTTTGTTGCTATTGCGGTTTCTTCAAGCCAGGTAGACTTACAGTGGAATCCATCTTCGGATAATATAAATGTAGCTGGTTATAATATTTACAGAGATGGAATAAACCTAAAATCTGTTACAGAAGTTACGGCTTCTGACACCGGATTAGATTTAGATAATGGTGTACGATACTGTTACATGGTTACTGCATACGATGCCGCAGGAAATGAGTCTATACCAAGCAACCAAATTTGTGCAATGAGATGGTTATCTATTTTGAGCGAAAGGCACTGTGACCCTAGATCTGTAGCTATCGATTCAGCCGACAATATGCATATATGCTATTTTGACTACGGCATCATTTCAGATGATTCGGATAACGCAGTCAAGTATACCACCAATGCCTCAGGTGCATGGGTTACTGAAAATTTATACACCATAACACACACCACAACTGCTTCGCTATCGCTCGATTCAGCCGACAATGTGCACATAATCCATAGTGGAAGGCTGTATACCACCAATGCTTCAGGTGCATGGGTTACTGATAATTTAGGCATATTCGTCTATACAGCTAAAACAGCTATCGATTCAGCCGACAATATGCATATATTATATGATTATGATGATTCCCTTAAGTATGCTACCAATGCTTCCGGTACATGGGTCATAGACACAATCGACCAAATAGGGCATCTTGATTCTCGCTCGATAGAAATCGATTCAGCCGACAATGTGCACATAAGCTATTGTAACAGCATTTTTAATCCTAATGATAGTACTAAAAGCTGGTATTTAAAATATGCCACCAATGCTTCCGGTACATGGGTCATAGACACAATTGAAAGCCAAATAAATCAGCGTTATTCTCCCTCGATAGCAATCGATACAGCCGACAATGTGTATATATGCTATTATAGTAATAATTCCCTCAAGTATGGCACAAATGCCTCTGGTGCATGGGTTTTGGAAACAATAGATAACCGAAGTCCTAGTGGGTGTATAACCTCAATGGCAATCGATTCAGCCGACAATGTGCATATAAGCTATATCTATGATTGCAGGGATTATCTAGCAAGGTTTGAGCATAAGTATGCAACTAACGAATCAGGGTCATGGAAAATATATTTTATTCATCATAATGAATTTATAAACGCTTTATACATTGCAGTCGATTCTGCAGATAAGGTGCACCTTGTATATAACCAGTTTAACTATCTTTTTTATAAAACTCCTCGATAAGATGATTTGATACGAAGCAAAATAGCCTATCAAGATATTAAATAGTATTCAGATAAATATATTATGTTTTGTAGCAAAGAGACAATACTACATATTGGGAAGCTCCCGCATTGCGAAGATGTTCAACATCTTTCAATACCTGTAGAATCTATTTAGTAATCCAATGTCTCAGATTATTGGTTCGCTGCTGTAGATCAAAAATTATCGATGTTATAAAAATCTGAGAGCGTTCCAACGTATCCGCAAATTTAGCTTTTCCCTAAAACCCTTGATCATCACCTATGCGGATTGGCTTGAGCCTTTGATACATCATGGAAACCACACGAATCTGATCTGACTCAATAGTTTGGATTTCTCCAACATATCACACAATTTCCGAAACCTGTGATATTTGCTATACTTAAGAATCGCCCTTTCCCTTAAAGTTTGAGACATCCGCATTATATCTGAAAGGGGGAAATTCTTATGATTTGTGTTTTTACTTCAAACATAGTGATCTTCTGCATCTGGCTGTGATTTATTCACGAGTCATTAAATAGGGGCAGGATAAACGCATTTGGGAATAGGGGAGAGTAAAGTTGACTTTTTCTGCAGAGTCTATACTTCATTAAACATGAATCATGCTTTTAAAAAGGCCTTTTTCAAAGATTTTCCAGCATTTTTCAATAGAGCATGCAAGGAGGGCAGTTCTTTGCAGAAGACTTTCTTTTATCATATATTCGTTTTCGCTATGGTCTTTTCCTCCAATTGGTCCAAGACCATCTATGACGGGTATATTCTGGTGAGCAATGAAATTAGCGGCTGATACGCCTGCCCTGAATTCTTCCTTAAGCGGCAGGTTAAGGCTTTTTGCTACATCTTTAACTGTATCAAAAAGTTCTCTGTTGGCAGTG
>JAUWLY010000352.1 GCA_030613445.1 Candidatus Stahliibacteriota bacterium
CATCGATTTTCCATGAAATCAATTTCGTCTTCAAATAAGAGAGCGCTGCCTGACAGGATTCTTTCATGACGTCACCCAAGAGACCTGTAAGGATCAATCCTTTGGAACCCTTCATCTTGATCGATTCGACAAATAGGATCTCACCACCAAAGGGTGTCCAGGCGAGTCCGGTTGCCACACCGATCTCTCCTCTGCGTGCGGCTACTTCAGAATAGGTTTTAGGCGGCCCCAGGAATTTGGCAAGCTTGTTTTGGGTAATATTGACAGTCGTACATTTTCCGCTGGCAAAGCGTTTCGCGACCTTGCGACAAAGCGAACCGATCATGCGCTCAAGATTTCTAACCCCGGCTTCTTTTGTATAATCATTAATAATAGTTTTTAAAGCTTGTTTATTGATTAAAATATTCTTTGCATTAAGACCACTCTCTGTGATCCGCCTCGGTATTAGATACGTTTTTGCTATTTCCATTTTTTCTTCAAGGATATAGCCAGGCAGTTCAATAATTTCCATGCGGTCTTTTAGAGCCGGGATTATGGGGTCAATAATGTTTCCAGTGGCAATAAACATAACCGTTGATAGATCAAAAGGTACTTCCAGATAGTGGTCTGAGAAACTATTATTTTGTTCCGGGTCAAGTACCTCAAGCAGTGCTGAAGAGGGATCGCCTCGGAAATCACTGCAGACCTTATCAATCTCATCAAGCATGAATACAGGGTTGTTTGTACCGCACGTTTTTAGGGATTGAATAATGCGACCGGGCAAAGCTCCAACATAGGTTCTTCGGTGCCCTCTGATTTCAGCCTCATCTCTTATGCCGCCCAGCGAGATCCTGACAAACTTTCTGCCCAGGGCGCGAGCAATAGATCTACCGAGCGAAGTTTTGCCAACACCCGGTGGTCCAATAAAACAGAGGATCGTACCTTTGGAATCCGGCTTTAACTTCTTGACGGCAAGGTATTCAAGGATTCTCTCCTTCACTTTCTCAAGATCATAATGATCTTCATTGAGGATTTTCTGCGCCCTTTTTATGGCGAGATTATCCTTTGTAGATTTTGACCAGGGGACTGCTATTAACCAGTCAATATAGGTCCGTGCCACAGTATACTCAGCAGCCTGAGAAGGTATTCTTGAGAGCCGGTCGAGTTCCTTCATAGCCACTTTCATAGTTTGCTTAGGCATCTTTGCGTCGCGTACTTTCTCGCGCAATTCATCAATTTCCCGTGTGTTATCATCGCTCTCGCCGAGTTCCTTTTGAATCGCCTTTAATTGTTCTTTCAGATAGAATTCACGTTGTCCTTTGTCCAATTCAGTCTTAACTTCAGAACGAATCTTAGCGCCGAGTTCCAGTATACTTATCTCTTTTTGGAGCGCCGGGATGAGTTTTGAAAAACGTTCTTTAGGGTCATAAGTTTCCAATAGCTCCTGTTTCTCTTTGAAATCAAAGTTAGTGTAGTGAGTTACGAAATCAGCGAGCCGGTCTGGATCATCGATATTCAGGACGATAGCACTGAGTTCGTCAGGTAAGTATGGCGCCAACGAAACGAGGTTTTGAAACATCGCTACCGCATTGCGCATCATTGCTTCAACTGCCAGGGTTTTCCTATACTTATCACTCATTACTTTGATTTTGCTTTTTAAGTATGGTTCGGCTTGTGTAAAATTCACTACCTTGAAGCGTTTCAGTCCCTTGATCAGCAGCCTGATCGTTCCGTCGGGGAAACGCAGCATTTTATTAATTTGAATGACGCACCCGATATCATATACCTGGTGAGGTTTTGGATCTTCAATGTCAGGATTGATTTGCGTCAGGGCGCCAGCGAGTTTGTTTGTAGTCAGTATTTCATCAATCAATTTGGCGAGTTTCTGAGTATGGATAATGAGCGGTACGATTTGCTCTGGGAAGACAACCCCGCCTTTGATCGGGATTATGCCTAATTCGCTTGGTATCTGTACTAATTGATCAGCCATTATTTTTGTTCTCCTTAACCATTCTCAATAGGGATTATTTTTTCCTTTTCAATCGGGAACCGCAGCGTAAGTATGCCATTATCCATACGGTATTTGTATTGCTTTGGTTGTACAGATACAGGAAAATCTATTTTCCGGTTGAAGCGACCGTAAGGGATTTCGATATTGTGAAATCTACAGCATTCTTTGATCAGAAGCTCTGCTGATTCCCTCATACCATCGATTATAAGGTAGTTGCGTGCCGCATGTATTGTGAAATCTTTTGCTTTAACACCGGCGATTTCAATGGTAATAACGACTTCTCCTTCTGTAATATATAAGTCATACAGGGGTTGCCAACTTACAAAATCCGGGTCCTTTAAACCATGTAGCTGATCAAAGATGACCTGCAATTTATCGACAGCACAATCAGACTGCGGACGCTTCATAGTCGATTATATGCTAAAAAATTGGGGTGTCAACCCCGATTGGAGAGTATCGGGGAAACGGAGACGGGGAGAAAAGGAGACAATACAACCGTTATCGCGACTGGAAAGTCGCTCCCACCTTACATTGGGATTATTACTGCAGGGGAGGTTTCGAAACCTCGATTGAAATACGCCTGCGGCATGGGTGAAATATAATAC